>JAJQJO010000283.1 GCA_021323495.1 Cellvibrio sp.
GGTGTGGCGCGTATTATAAAATTCAGGTGAATAAAATTTCCCGGATTAAAACCACCACTCCGGCAGTAAGGATTTTATCGCTGCCTGGTTAAACCGTTGGTCTAACAGCCATACATAACCATTATCCGAGGTGGTGCGAATGACGCGGCCTGCCGCCTGGATAACTTTTTGGATGCCAGGGTAGGTGTAAGTAAAATCATAACCCTGGCCAAATTTATCTTGCATGATGGTGCGCAGGTGTTCATTGATTGGATTAATTTGGGGTAGACCGAGCGTAGCGATAAATGCGCCTTTGAGTGCATCGCCGGCCAAATCGATTCCTTCGCTAAACGCACCGCCCAATACCGCCAGTCCCAATAAGTTATCCTGTCGGTTAAATTGTTCGATAAAAATTTCGCGGTCTTGCTCGCTCATGTAGCGGGATTGCACAACAAGCTCAATACCAGTTTCCCCAAGCTGTGCGCGCAAATAAGTTTCTGTTTGCTGCAAAAACTCATAACTGGAAAAAAATACCAGCGCATTGCCAGGGGTTTGTTGTAATTGCTGATAAACGATGTCGCAGAGCGGTTTGATTGCTGCGGCGCGGTCGCGGAAACGGGTTGATAAATGGTTGGCAATATTGACGGACAGTTGTTGTTTATGAAATGGTGAAGGGACCTTCACGTGGACTGAGTCGTCGGGTAAACCCAGCAGGGTTTGGTAGTAGTGCGCAGGGTGCAGGGTGGCCGAAAAATAACAGGCACAGTGCGCAAAATTAAGCCGTGCCGCCAGGTGGCGTGCGGGAACCAGATTCCTGAGCGTCAGGATTTCTGCTTTTGTACCTATAGCTTGCATATCGACACAAAAGTCTTCATCAAATATTTCAACGATGCGTTGATAATTAAGTGCAGCGAAAAAGCAATCCTGGGCCGGGCTGTCCTGGATCGGGTGATCGGGATTTTGTTGCAAGAATTCGATATAGCGATTGGTAAATTCCTCCAGTGCCATGCCCAGCTTTTCGGGCAATAACGCCAGACGCATATAGTTATCGGCGGTAGCGGGAATGCCTTTCAGGAGCGAGAGCCAGGCTTTATTAATTTTTTCCAGCGATTTTTTTATCGGTTCCGGTGCAATTTTTTTGGCGGACAGTAACCTGGCGCGATCCAATTCCGCGCTATACATGCTGCGGCCGCGCTCGATTAAATTGTGGCTTTCATCGACCAGCAAACACGGCTTCCATTCAAATTCGATAGTCAACCCCAGCAGCAGCGGAGTGCCGTCAAAATAATAATTTACATCAGCTACTACTATATCTACCCAGCGCGCCATTTCCATGCCCAGGTAAAAAGGGCAGATAGTAAATTGCGCGGCAAGTTGATTGAGTGCTTGTTTATCCAGCAGCGGAATCGCACAAGCCGCTTGCCGCGCGGCTGCCAACTTGGAGTAAAAATCCAGGGCGTATGGGCAGGAATCGCCGCGACATTTTTTGTCCGGCTCGAGGCACGATTTTTCCTGAGCGGTTAGCTCCAGGGCGCGCAGTGGCACCGGGTGTGTTTTATCGCTGGCGATCAATTCGATATTGTCCAGCGCTAACTGTTTAGCTGTTGTTTTCGCCGTGAGATAAAAAATTTTATCTACTGGTGTGCGTGGCATGGCTTTGAGGGTAGGAAACAATGCAGCGAGGGTTTTGCCGGTGCCGGTAGGGGCTTCAGCCATCACCACGCGGCCGGTAGCGGCCGCTTTATAAACGGCTTCTGCCATTACCCGTTGCGCGGGGTGCATTGTGCCGTAGGGAAATTGCAGCTGCTCCAGCCAATGATGGAGTTGTTGTTGACGCAAGCTCAGTTGGTCCTGCCAGGCGCAATATTGTTCGGCGAGTTGCTCAAAATATTGTTTGAGTTCGTCCGCGCTCCAGGTTTCCTCCAACGGATATTCCTGTTCATCGGCCAGCTCAAAATAAATCAGCGTTAAATTGATTTCCTCACAACCGTGTTGTGCACAGTAAAGCCAGCCATAACATTTTGCCTGTGCCCAATGCAGCTCGCGATGGTTGGCAGGGATGCGCTCGACATCGCCGTAAAACGTTTTTATTTCTTCAATGCAATGCCGTTGCGGATCATAACCATCGGCGCGGCCACGGAAAGTAATATCGCCATAGGTGATGCTCAAGCTGAGTTCAGCCTGATAATCCTGGTGGCGTTTAGCGGACACTTTTTGATGTCCCTCAATACCTTCCTGCCCACTGGGCGCGGGGGTAAAACGTCGGTCAAGGCTGCCGCTTTTTGCGGCAAATTCCACCAGTGTGCGGATGGCAACCGTTTTCGGTTTACTGCCAGCGGACATAACACACCTCGGCGGGAATCCGGTGTAGGGCAAAATAATCCAGCCACCGCTGTTGGTTATCCTGGATGCGATCGCCCGGGCCTTTTACTTCCACCATGCGATAGGTGTTTTGTGCCGGATAAAACTGGATCAGGTCCGGCAAACCACTACGGTTGTTTTTAATATCAAATAACAACCGCTCAAAGATAAGTTTTAAATGGCTTGCCGGAATTGACTGGAGGGCGATATCGAGTAAATCGCTGGTCAAAAATGACCAGTTTACAAAATGATTGGCAATGCCTTGTTTTTCACTCCAGGTTTGGCGAAGTACATGATGATATTGATCCGTCTCTAACAATTCATGGAGCCTGGCGATGCCGGGGCGATTGGCGACAAAGTTTTCCTGATACATATCCAGCGGTGCGGCCTGGAAGGGGTTGGCGAACGCGCTTTCAATACCGCGAAACATTTCCGGCCATAACCACAAACCAAATAATCCGCCGAGCAACGCATTTTCTGCGTAGACACAAGGCGCATCGGCACTATCAAGTGCAAGCCGTACCACTTCTTCCACGCGCAGGGCATTGCCTTGTTCATCCAGTATTTGTTGCAATTCCAGGTGGTGCGTGCAGGTAACGGCAGGTGCATGTTTTGCAAAGGTGAGGTTTAATTTTTTCGCCAGCCGGGGCGCCATGCGGCGCGCTACCTGGAGTTCCTGTTCGTCCAATGGGTGCTCAAGCAACAGCGCTAATAAATCCCAGGCTTCGGTATATTTCCCCTGCTTTTCCAGCAGCCGAATGCGCCGTTCCCGCGCTGGCGGTAAATGGCTCTGCTCGTACAATGCCATGGCGATTGCATGTTCTTCGGCGCGCTCAAATCCATAGGCAATCTGGTTACACAATTTGGCGCGGCGCCGCTGCAATTTTTCATTTGCGCACTGGGCTGGTAATTGTCCGGCGATTCGGATGAGGGTATCGATGGAGCCGTCCGTGTCTAATTGTTCGCGCAGCTGCACTAGTTGTTGATACTGCTCAAGTTCTTCCCGGCTTTTAAACAGGCGATGCTGGTGGTCGATAGAATAATTTTCATAACGGAATAATCCCAAATCCTGCAACACAAATTCGGTGAGATCCTGATAGGCATTGCCAAAGAACAACAGCAATAAATTACTGATAATGGTTTGGTTATCCAGATACCAGGCATTGCCGAATCGATTATCCGTCCAGTCCGCCCAGCTGCGCGGCTCGATTAATTGCGCGGCCAAGGCCTGCACCAGCAGTTCTTTACGCGCGTGTTTCAAGCCGGCGAGTTGTGGTGCAAACAAGGCCAGCAATTCCGGTTTGGTCAAGCTATTGGCAAGTACACCCGGATCAAGGGGGGTATGGGTTTGCAATAGCATTGATTCAACCAATTGTTGTGCGGCCTGATCGATTGATGTGATTTCGCTGTAGTGCAGTTTATCGCGCCGGAATACGGGCCCCTTGCGGCTGGATAAGCGCACCAGTAAACACTGGGCATCGTGGTCCAATTGCCTGAACGATTGGATAAACTGTTGTTCATCACGGGTGAGCAAGTCGGCGTAACGCTCCCATACCCAATCCACCAGAAAGCGGAAATTGGTCAGGTAGTAATCAGGGGCGAGATCGGCCTCGGGAATTAAAGGATCATTTTTAACCAAGCTATTAACCTGTTGAGACTGCTTGCATCCGTCGCACTCTATTTGTTGTGTGCGATACGCGGTTTAAATTCTGTGTGCCCCTGCATGGGTTGGCCGGATTCCATAGGCTCGCAGGGGAATTGGCGCAAGTCGTCAAATACTATTGCTTGACGTCCGGTCGCGGGCTGACACTATACTGTATATAAGAACAGCAATCGAGTGATTGCCCAGACCGTAAAATATTGCTCTCGACCTTTCTGTCCCTCCAGGGCAAAAACTTGCCCCGTTATTCCCGTCTACTGCAAATAGCACTCGGAAAAATGAATTTTTAATATAAAAGTTATTTTGGGATCTAACTGATCACCGATATTCTACGCGCCACAATCGGAGCGACCGATTGTGATTAATAATTCATAAAGGATAAAAAATATGTTTAAGCGTTTAGGGTTTCTTGTTGCGTTAATCTGCGCTCCGCTGCCTGCATTGGCGGCAGTAATCAATATTGAATATACCGGCCATATCACCAGTTCAGACATCTCGCTTTATAGTTATGGGCAACAGGTGTCGGGGAATGTTCAAATTGATCTTTCAAAATCAAATGGCGATGAATTGCCTGAAGATTACAAGTCCCGGTATTCCTCCTGGACAAATCACGATATGGTGGCTGGCTATAACACGGGTGATACGGGTTATCCCGGCGATACCATTGAGTTGTTTAATAATTCCAACGAAAAGTACGGTGGCAATTACATCGACTACCTCTGGTTAATGGATTCGATTGTTGTGCCCCTGACTGACGGAAGTTGGGAATATTACAGCTTGCAAATGAGTCTTGGATTCGCCGGCCTGGATTGGATCAACAACGATAGCCTGGATATTCAGGATACTTTCGTAAATGATTCTTCGGTATTTGACTGGTCGTTCGGTGTTTATGCCTCGGGCTCTGGTTCATACGATTCCAATGGCGAACTCCGGATGAACAATCTAGCGGCATTCTTTTCCTTTGATTCTGTAAAAATCACCTCTGCCTCTGTGCCTGAACCATCAGCATGGTTGCTTTTATTGGCGGGTGTTTTAGGAATAGGGCTGCGCCGTAAATTGGTGCTGCGTTAGTATTTAACGTTGGCGCTATCCGGCGTTAGCTCAATAAAACGGGCCTCATATGAGGCCCGTTTTTTTGTTCGTTATAGTTACATCAAACCAGGCGCCTGCCTATCTCCAGCGCGGCAAACAATCCCCACGACAATGCGAGCAATATCCATGGCAAGCGAGGTTGTGCTTGTATAGTCGGGGTGTCTTCTTTCTCATTGGTTGGTTTTTGCTGGGCC
>JAJQJO010000284.1 GCA_021323495.1 Cellvibrio sp.
GACCCAGGCGATTGAAGGCATCAGTTTGCTGCCGATCGAATCGGGCCGCTACCGTGAATCACTGGCGAAATATTTGCAAAAAGGTTATGACGCTGAAGAGCTGAAAGATCTGCATTTTTTCAAAAATTGTTCGTCAATTGTGTCGATTATTTCCCTGCCCAAAGATTACAAGTTGTCCTACATGGATTTGAATAAGCTCAAATCCCATTTGAATGCGCTGTTCCCCAATACCACATTGAAACGTTATGCATTGGTTATCGGTGCCTCGGCGAATATTTCGTTGACCACATTGATCGTAAAAAGCCCCTGTTTAAGTGACGACTTCCTCACCTTGATTGTGGCCTTTATCAAACGCTGTTTTGCCAAAGATCCGTTCCGGTTTGATGAACAGCTGGACACCGCTATGCTGGAGTTTATCCGCGCGGACGAGTTTGATGAGAAGCTGGTAGATAAAATGCTGAATGAGTATGAGAATCCGGCCAAGATCCTCGACACCAACTGGTATGCGATCAAGCCCATGTACGAGAAAAAGTATCGCGAGTTAATCAATGATGCAGATAAATTCTGTTCCATCAACGATATCCGCCTGTCGCGCGACAGCGTGAAAAAGGCGATCAAATATTTGCGAGAAATTTATCGCCATAAAATCAGCAAGACGCGTATTGTTTCGCTGAACACCCTGTCTACGCCAAGCACTAAAGACTAGATTGTTACAGAATAATGTTACCCAAAGGAGCCGAAAGGCTCCTTTTTTGTATTTAAAATCCCATGGGTTGTGCTTATGATAAGCCGCACTTAAATTGTAAAGTCGCGAGAGTGTAACGTTAAAGCTGGGAGTCGTAATCCATGCTTTTGTGTAAGATTCGCACCACTAAAATGGTGGCTGACGTACAGGACTTGTAGAAAATAATGTGACTTGCATGCGGAAATTTTCGATATCCAGCGCGAATATAATCACATGGAATTCCTGCGCCGGGGTTTTGTGCAAGGGTTAGAAATGCATCGTCTAACTGTTTAATGTAAAGGTTAGTTGGGCTTTACCCCAACGGGATTCAGTAAAGAAAGCAATTGAGCGCAAGTCAATTTTAGCTTCCTTGCTTAATTGGAATAATTCCATTAGCGTTTTTGTTCATCCAGTTCAGATAAGAAATCCTTGTAGTTGTAAACTGCAATGCCGCTCTCTTCACCTTGGACCAACATTTGGCGCAACGCTTGAGATCACCCAGCGTAATACTTGTATTTTTGGCCATACCCCCCCCATTGGTACCAATAGATACCATATTATGGTATTGAATGGCTTGGTTTCAAGCCTGCAATCGGCAGCCAGACCTCAATTTCACCCAATCCCGTCTGTGCGTTAAAGCTTTCTCCATAACGCTCAAAAAAATGCAGCGAATTATGGTCTTTTGGCGTTAACGCATATCCTGACGAGGGCAGCCATTGGTCAAAAGCGTAATCGATAGTGTCGCGGATACGATTTACATTGCCCGGATGGGTAAACACCGCGTAGCGCTGTGATGGGATGATAAATGGGCTGAGGGACGCCGGGGTATCGTTAAAATCCCAGACTGCGCAGCCCGCCATATAAAAATACTCGCGGTTATCGATGCTGATGCATAAACCGTAACCGACATCGCTGACCCGCTGGGAAATATCATTCCATTGGGCCTGGAGCTGCTGCCAGAGCGCAGGAATTTTTTGTGCCGCCTGCTCATCCAATGGTTCGCGTAATCCCGCGATCAATAGTGGGCCGGCGGTTTCAAAGCGCGGCGAGAGAGCAGCGCTTGCCTCGGGTTCAAGCAAAGTGTTGTTGGAATCGTTCATCTTTTTCAGGATCCAGTTCGCGGATGGGACGAATCTCGATGGTGCCAAAGCGTGCGGGCGGAATTTTACTGGCAAGCTGCAATGCTTCATTCAGGTCGCGCGCATCAAGCAAATAAAATCCTGCCAACTGCTCTTTGGTCTCGGCAAAAGGCCCATCGGTAATGACTTTTTTTCCATCGCGGATGCGTAAGCTGGTTGCGGTGGCCGAGGGATGCAGCGCATTTCCGCCGAGCATTTTTCCACTTTCCTGTAGCCCTTCAGCACAGGCAGTGCATTCGCTATTTAATGATTTCCATTCACTCGAGGTCATATTGTTGACGATGTTTTCGTCATAAAAAACCATGCAAAGATATTTCATAGTTGCTCCGGTAAGCGGAAAAATCAGGCTTGTACGTGGTTGGGATCCATAAACATAATTTCCCAGTTATGGCCATCCAGATCTTCAAAACCATGGTAGTACATAAAACCATGATCAATAGGTTCGGCAGGTGCAGCTTTGCCGCCTGCGGCGATGGCTTTGTTAACCATTTCATCTACCTGTGTGCGGCTTTCACAAGAGAGGCAGATAAGTACTTCCTTGGTGGTGTGTGCATCGGCAATTGCTTTGGGGGTGAAGCCCTGAAAGAATGGTTCAGTTAACAGCATTGAGTAAATAGTGTCGCTGATCACCATACAGGCGGCATTTTCGTTGGTAAATTGTGGGTTGAATGTGTAACCCAGGTGCGAAAAAAAAGCTTTGGATTTTTCCAGGTCTTTTACTGGTAAGTTGATAAATACTTGTGTGCTCATAAATAAATTGTCCTGTTATTTGATTTCATAAAGTTCATTATTAAGCCGGTTGCGTCGCAAGAGTTTTGATACTGGCCAAGCCCTGCTCGTATTTTTCACCCACCATTTTGTCCATGCTGCAAAACATACTCACGAGCTTGGAAACAAAAGGGCTGGAACCATACATCGCCTGGGTCAGCAAGGTCGTATTACCTTGGGGAGTCAAGGTGAACTCTACGGTGTTGTGCGCTTCAAACGGCGAAATAAAATCAATTTTCAGGCGAACGCGGGTCGATGGAATTGATTCAATAATTTCCATCTTTCCATGCCCGACTTTATTGTTCCCTTTCCATTCGTAGGTTGCACCCACCCCGGCAGTGGTGCTGTGGTAAATACGTTGGACTGCCGGATCTATTTTTTCCCAGGGTGACCAGGCTTCCCATTGATGGAAATCATTAAGCAGCGGAAATATATGTTCCGGGGTTGCCGGAATACTAATAGAGCGCTCAACTCTAAATGAGTCCGGCTTCCGTGCCGCATAAATCAGCACGCCGAGGATCGCACTAATAAGCACAATAATGAAGGTACCCATAAATATTTCCTGTTAATGAATATTTATTCGTAGCGTACGATGCTTTTAAATCCACCGTAAGCCATGCGTTTAAAATCAAATGGAGGATTGTCTTTGTCACACATTCCCGCCAGGCGTGGATCCGCCATTACCAGTGCATTAATACGATCCCGCTCTTCGCGTGAAGCATAAATGATCCAGGCAATAACCACGGTTTCATTGTCTTTACAGCCTGCCGCTTTGCGGAAGGAAGTCATTTCCGGGATGTCCAGGTCATCACCCACGCATTCCCAATAAGCAATAGCGCCATGTTCTTTCCAGACTGCGCCGGCTTTGCTGGCCATTTGTTGGTATTCAGTAAGTTTTTCCAGTGGAAGGGGGACCAAAAAACCATCAACGTAATGAGTCATTTTTATTTCTCCTATCAAAGTGAGTTTTCATTTGGATACAGCAAACACTTTTGTACGCTTGTTCCGGGCAATGGTTTCGCCCTGTTACAGCCTTGCGCCTGGTCGTTAAACCATCGCAATGAGGTAATATCTGCATATTGATGTGCTTCGTCAGGCTAAAATCATCAGGTTTCGTTAGTTAGTCGTATAGGGATTGGCGAAATCGACAGGTCGGGAAATTTTTTTTTATTTTCTACGGTAGTCGGTAATAGGTTACCTTATAGTCGATCAAATATAGTCGATCAAACCGGGGGATATTTGCAGGTTGCGATTTTATTAATTCGGGAGGTTATATGAAATATCAAGGTAGTTGCCATTGCGGCAATATCAAATTTGAAGTGGAAGGCAATATTAATGAGGCTTTGTCTTGCAATTGCTCCATCTGCCAGCGTAAAGGATCGCTCCTGTCATTTTTTCCTGCGGATCACTTTACCTTGTTAGAAGCCGGTGAGAAGGTTGGTACATACACATTTAACAAACATGTTATCGAGCATAAGTTTTGCCAGGTCTGTGGTGTCAGTCCCTATGCTGAAGGGGCCGATCCGGAAGGTCACCGTTTTGCGGCGGTCAATATCCGCTGTATTGAGGATCTCGATCTGGAAAGTATTCCGGTGACCCATTTTAATGGCAGGGATCGTTGAGTAATGTGGATCCCCTCCGGTGATCCACAGCATTCACAGGTCAATTGAATGGACCATTATCAATCCTATTTGCACGCAATTTATTATTTGCTTGCTGCGACCATTGCGGTGCCGCTTTTTCGCCGGTTTGGTTTGGGTTCCATACTGGGGTATCTGGTGGCGGGAGCGATTATCGGACCCTATGCATTGGGTTTGATTTACGAAGCCGAGGCGACTTTTAAATTTTCCGAGCTGGGCGTGGTGATGCTCCTCTTCGTGATTGGCCTGGAAATTAATCCGCAACAATTATGGAAGATGCGCATCGATATCGGCCTGCTTGGCGGTATGCAGATGTTGTTGACGGCGTCGGCAATTGGCCTGTTGTTGATGCAGATATTTCCGTTGACGTTACAGCAGAGCATTATTATTGGTCTCACGCTTTCGCTTTCATCGACGGCATTTGTTATGCCGCTGATCGAAGAGCATAAGTTGATGGGGTTGCCATTGGGACGCAAAGGTTTTTCAGTGCTGTTGCTACAGGATCTCGCGGTCATCCCGATTTTATTATTGCTTGCCAGTTGGACTCCGAAATCAGCGGATGGGTCCCAGCATCTGCCTTGGTGGGCTGGTGCCTTAACGGTTGTTTCGTTTGTATTGGTCGGGGCAAAAATTTTTAACCCACTATTAAATGTCGTCGCTAAATATGGCAGCCGGGAAACACTTCCTGCGGCAGGTTTGTTGATTTTACTCGGTGTATCTTTGTTGATGCAGTTTGTTGGTTTCTCGATGAGTATGGGCGCTTTTCTCGCCGGTATTTTGCTTGCCCAATCCAGTTATCGCCATCAATTGGCCGCGGACATCGAGCCTTATAAAGGTTTGTTGTTAGGGTTGTTTTTTATCGCCGTGGGTATGTCACTCAACTTACCGTTGCTCTTTGCTGAGCCCCTGTTAGTGCTGGCGCTAGCGCTGCTGCTAATAACCATCAAATCGTTGGTAATCGCACTGATTTTGTGGGTGCGAAAAACGCCCATTAAAGACGGTATTTTAATGGGATTAATGTTGGCGCAAGGCAGTGAATTTGCATTTGTGGTGATGGCCACCGCGACAGAGCGGCAATTTTTATCCGGGTTAATGACTAACTATGCAGTATTGGTCGTAGGTGTTTCAATGGCGTTGACCGGCCCGTTGGTAATGTTGTTTGGCCGGGTAGTCCAACAAAAAACTATCCAGGAAAAAGCCCTGCAAGATGATGTCCAGGCGCAGGAAGCCATGGTGCAATTGCAACAGGAAGATGCACACAAAGCAGAGGTAATTATCGCGGGTTTTGGCCGGTTCGGGCAAATTATTGGCCGTATCCTGACCGCCAGCAATATTCCATTTAATGCGCTGGATAAAAATCCCGAGCACATAGAATTTTTAAAAGATTATGGTGTGCGTAGTTATTACGGAGATGCCACCCGCATTGAATTATTGGAGGCAGCGGGGATTCGTGAGGCGAAGGTATTGGTTGTAGCATTGATCAATATCGAGGCATCACTGACGATCACCCGATTGGTAAAAAACCATTTCCCTCATATCAACTTGATAGTCCGTGCCCGCGACCGCGCCCATGCATACAAATTGGCAGAATTGGGTGTAAAAAATCCGATCCGCGAAATTTATGAATCCAGCCTGAGTGCTGCCGAACGCACGCTGATGGAAGTTGGCTATACCGAAGTCCAGTCCCAACATGCCATTGATATTTTCCGCGAGCACGACCAGAGTTTATTGAGCAGTGCCATCGCGGGTAGTAAGGACCCAAAAGAATTGGCGTTGTTAGTGCAACAAAGCCGCAAGGAATTGAAGGATTTATTTGGTAAGGATATTCAATTGTAGGGACAACATCAGAACAGGCTCAGGATATTGACTTGAGTTTGCCGCGCAGGAATCGCTGTTCCGGTTCCTGCGCCGTAAGCGTAATCGCTTTTTCATAAGCGACTTTTGCATCATCAGGCTGATTCATTTGTACCAGGAATTCTGCGCGTGCGGCGTGGAGCAGGTGATACTCCTTGAGTTGGTTGCGCGCAACCAGGTCATCAAGCAGTGCCAACCCTTGTGCCGGGCCATCGCGGTGTGCAATAGCCACCGCGCGATTGAGTTCGATT
>JAJQJO010000285.1 GCA_021323495.1 Cellvibrio sp.
CTCCATGATTTGCACAATCGGGATGCGCGCTTTATGCAAAAAGTTTTGACAAGCTTTAGTCTGGTCGCCACCAGTGATAATTAACCCTTCCGGCGATTGGCTCAGCAGGGTGCGCACCATTTTTTCCTCTTCAAGCGGAGAATAATGGGTGTCGACCAACAGCACCTTATAACCCGCCGCACCCATCACTTCATAAATACCGCGCAATACTTCGGTAAAAACAATGTTACTTAATGATGGAATGGCAACGCCTATCACCTTGGATTTGGATGACGCCAGGGAGCTCGCATGCTGGTTGGGTATATAACCAAGCGAATCAATCGCTTTTTGGACTTGGATCCGCAGGGATTCAGAGACTTTTTCCGGTTGATTGATGACTCGCGATACGGTGATTGCACTAACACCCGATGCATCGGCAACATCAACCAGGGTTATTTTCTTATCTGAACTTCTTTTTTTTGCTGATTTCATAGGCAATATCTGCACTTGGTTATTATTTTTTGCTAACATACCACAAGCGCAATGATTGCGCTATCATTTACCGGTATGCAAACCTGATGTCCATCAGGTGAACACGAGAAAACCTTCACATGCCACATGCAGCTGCCATATCCAACCCCGACGCCAATGCCAACCTCATTATTGTGATGGGCGTTTCCGGCAGCGGTAAATCATCGCTCGCCAAAGCGCTGGCGGACCACTATGGTTATGAGTATCTGGATGGTGACGATTTTCACAGCCAGGAGGCGCGCGACCGCATGGCAGAAGGCTTGCCTTTGACAGATACCATGCGCCTGCCCTGGGTGATCCGTATGCGCGAATACTTTCGCGATGTTGCGCGTGAACACCAGCATTCCACCCTCGCTTTTTCCGGCCTCAAACGCGCCCATCGTGACGAACTGCGTAAAGCCGGACTTAAAACGATTTTCCTGTTCTTGCACAGCGATAAAGACACCATCCAAACACGCGTGAATAAACGCGCTGGCCATTTCATGGCACCCAGCCTGGTCGATAGCCAATTCGATAGCCTGGAAGATCCCAGCCATGAACTTGATGTGTTCAAAATCGACGTGCATGCCCCCCTGGAGCAAGTCGTTGCCCTCGCTATACGGGTAATTGACCGCGAGCTGCATTGCCAGGTAGATGCCCTGCTCGCCTGATAAATCAGGCTTGGCATTCGTCCCCACACCAGCGAGAATGTGAACTCTTAAGTCGGATGTTGATCCAACCATCAACATCACCCGTGGAGAATCACAGATGTCATTTTCAAAAATTATCTCGATCAGCAGTCTGTTAATGTTCACCGCAATCCTGTCCGCCTGCGCAGGGAAAACCCAATACCGTAGCGCCTGTGATCAGGAAATCGAAGCAGCCTGGAACGAATTATCCATCGCCAAAGCAGAAGGCTTTAGCGGCACTGTCAGCTATACCAAAGCACTGGGATTAATCACGTCCGCGCGCACCATGCAAACCGTAGAGAATTTTGACAACTGCTACAACCAGGCCAAAGACGCACGTTTCTATATTCGCGAATCACGCAAAGGCCAGTAATTATTCATTTGGAAGCAATCAACCCTGTAGCAATTCGCCCACCCATAAAAAAGGCTCGCTTTTTAGCGAGCCTTTTTTATGGGTGACGCGGATGGACCACAAGAGACTTTAACCATCGCGCGTTTACCAAAGTCCCGACACATGGGCGCGGGTTAGATTGGCGATCGCATCAGTCCAACGCCAGTGCTACGCGAACTTTTTCCCAACTCACATATTTAAAATTCTGCGGTGCTTCCGGCATTACTTTATGCCCATCCTGCGCTACCAACATGCCTTCACCAAACGTGCCGCCCAGATTGGCATGGGTAACCTCAAGGCCATCGGTTTCGGAGACACCGTCAATGCCGCGATCCGCATCCATATCAATGCGAATTACGCCGCGGGGTTTATAGGGTGCCGCTGCTTCGAGAATGACATAAGTATTATTGCCCTGGCTTGAGACCACAAGGTAGTTTTTATGTTTGCCTTGATAGATTCCCATTCCTTCAACATCAGCAACCAGCAAGTCGCCGGCGCGCAATACTAGCTCCACCGAGGTGCCCGCATTCGGCTCGGCACCAATAGTCCACACCGCCTCGTCTTCCTCGCCGATAAACAAGCGCTGGTTTTTATCGTCAGCCACACAACCTTCCGGTTGGCTCCTCACAAAAAAACTACGCACTTTTTTACCTTGCCAAGCCAATCTCTTTTTATTTGTTTGATCTATCAGCGCCGTTAATTCGATTTGCTGGAATTCTCCGCTTTTTGCATTGGGAATTGCGTAAGTCGCTCCGCTGGAATTTTGATACAGGCAAAATCCATAAATCTCCTCCAGATCAGTGGCGACGCTGCCAGAGAATGTTAACTTTCCATTGCCTGGATCGATTGTATAAACTGCCAAACTGTTATCGTCGCGATTGGTAGCTACTGCTATATCAACCACTTTTTTTCCGAATTGCACTCCGTAACGCACATCAACGTTATTCAACTTGCCGGTATTAAAACGTTGTACCTCCCGACCTTGCAGATCGTATACAAATAACCCCTGCTGTTTATTAGTGCCAATCACCACACTTTTTTGCGGGCGTTTTTTATTCACCCAGATTGCAGGATCATCTGCGGCATCACCAAAACGCGCCATAACGTGGGTTTGCACCTCAGCAGTAACCGAAGCGGTTGGATAAACCGGTTTGGAAACCGGTGCAGTTTGCCATTTTATTTGCAGCTGCCGGTGACGGCTTGCATCTTCATCGTAAACCAACACCTCCAGCATGCCAGTCGCAGGGTTGTAACCTGCATCCAGAGATTCGGGCTCAGCGATATCGTCGAGCGCAATGCGTCGCTGCAGATCAAAACGGTTATCTAAAGTGCTGTATACCAATAACGATTTATCCGCGGGTGCAATTGCCAGCAATCCCTGGGGTATCACTGCAATTGCCTCTGCGCCGCCCATTAATTTCCCATGGGGCGCCACCATATCCACGACCCGGCGACCGGGTGCGCTTTCAACCGAAGCACCATAAGCCCATATACCTATCGATTCTTCGGTGATAAACAACAAATCCTGCTGGTCATCTACCGCGCAGGATTTGCTGTTGGGTGGAATAGGCACAGTGCGTAAATGTTTCAGTTGTTGCTTACCCTTGGCATCCAGTAACAACCAATGCTCCGCAGTACCGCGCTCATCCAATAAATAAACTGAGAGATTATTGGCAATATCGCGGCTTAAACACAGATTCTCGATTTTGAATGAAGGCACCGGTAGGCGCAGTAATTCATGCAATTCACCTGAAGCCAGATCCAAAGCAACCAGACCAGGTTGCTGTTCGGGTAAAAAAACCGTAGCAGCAACGACAGCTGTTTTGCTCACACCCTTTTGTTGCACCATAACATCAAGACGGATATCCAATAGTTCTGCCGCCTGCTTCAATGTCGACCGGGTTCGACCCTGGGCATCGAGCCACGCTATCCCTGCGGTTTCATCCAACATCAAATAGGATTTATTTTTTCCGTCGAACAAAGGCGCGATTGATGCACCGACAAACTCATCACCCAGGGATTGCAACAATTGAGGTTCGGTGGCGGCTTGCACGGTGGAAACAAGGCCATTTAGACCGATACAAATAAACAGTATTTTTTTTATCGCACTTTTCATGAAATGACTCTTTTAACAATTCACACAGGGTGATTCAAATAATCGTTACCATTTTTAATATGATTAACCATTAAAAAAGTAGCGATCAATTTTCACACATAAACCAGATAAGCGTAGTGGAGCAACCTTAAGCATCCATTAAAACTGCATAAAGGTAATGCCGAGTTTGTAAGTCACACCATAACTTTCGTATTGCGCGTTGTATTTCGAGTCTTTAACGTAGGAGTAATAAACTTCGTCGGTCAAATTAAGCGCCTCAAAATGTACTTTGATTGATTCGGTGAGATAGTAACGCAACGAAAAATCCAACTGCATTTGATCGTCAATATAAGCATCATAATCTGCTTCCATCGGCTCCAACACTTCCAGCAAATAGCTGGATTTATAGTTTGCGGATAAACGCATACTGATCGAGTCGGACTCATAACCAAGCATAAGGTTTGCTGAAGTATCCGACTGGCTCGGCATTGGAATATCGCGCACGAGAAACTCGCTTTCGTCATAACTGCCAATTTTTGCAGTCGAATCAACAAGCGTAGCGTTACCGCCAAGCAACAAGCCATCCCAGGGTGATGGCAAGCTGGTGAATTGCTTGGATGCGGCCAATTCAATTCCCAGTATCTCGGCATTATCACCATTTACAAAGGTTACTGCATGATCATGATCCTCGTAGCCTTCGGAACCTGCTAAATCCGTTTGATAAACAAAATTATCGATGGATTTATAGAACACAAATGCTGAGATCACGCTGGCCACACCGGGATAATGCTCAATACCCAAATCGATATTGCTGGATTCAAGTGACTTCAAATTTGGATTGCCAAATTCTGCCTCAATAGTACTATCTAGCTCGCCATCACCGTCAAAATCTTCTTCCTCTTCCTCCACTTCAATTAAACTGCCGGGTGATAACTGCGCAAAACCCGGACGCACAACCGAGTTGGTCCAGGCAGCGCGCACCTGGGTTTTATCACTGATGCTATAACGAATGTGTAGTGCCGGTAAAAAATAATCATCGGAATTTTCAAAGAATTGTGCATTTAATTTTTCAGTATCGTCATCATACGAATTTCCCTGCGCGGTGAAATCAGTATTCTCGTAACGCACGCCGGTCAGAATACGCCAGTTGTTAATATCCACGCGCCCCATTACATAGGCAGCACTGGTATCTTCCGTCACATCATAGTCACCAATACTGCTTTCAACTTCATTCTCCTCCGCGACATCAATTGCGGCTTTGACTCGTGCCGAGTTAATAGTATTGCCAAACTGACCGAATTGATAATCTACCTCACCACCGGAAAATTCAGTGAGTGATGTCGCACCGATAAATTCTTCGGCAAACCAGATATCAACATTATTGTCTTTTTCACGCGCGGTGTATTTAACCCCGAACTTTATCTGCGCAGGATTGACACCCCAATCAAGGTCGCGCGTGAAATCAAAGTTTGCTGCTGTACTTTCATCGTTGGTATTGGTGCTGCCTAATTCCACCTCATCTAATTTATAACTGGATGGCTGATAAAATTCAGTAGGGGCTGCGATCAAAATTTTGTCAGTGTGAGTATAG
>JAJQJO010000286.1 GCA_021323495.1 Cellvibrio sp.
CCATAGCTCGCCAACATCGCGTGGTGGCGGGCGATACTTTATCGCGTATCGCGCAACGTTACGGGGTCAGCGTGCCCCTGTTGTTGAAACACAACAATATGAAAAATCCCACGGTTAAAATTGGCCAAACTTTAAAAATTCCAACGTCCTGATTTGTCCTTGCGACCGGTTTATTTCATGCGAAAAATTAAATTACTCAGCCCACGCCTCGCTAACCAGATTGCCGCTGGTGAAGTGGTAGAGCGACCCTCATCGGTAATTAAAGAGCTGCTTGAAAACTCGCTCGACGCGGGCGCGACACGGTTGGAAATTGATATAGAAGAAGGTGGCATTAAATTAATGCGCGTGCGCGACAATGGCGGCGGTATTGATAAAGACGATTTACCGTTGGCACTCAGTCGCCATGCCACCAGCAAAATCTATGAATTGGATGATCTCGAGGCCGTCGCAACCTTGGGTTTCCGTGGCGAAGCGCTGGCAAGTATCAGCTCGGTTGCGCGCCTCGCGTTGATTAGCAGTACCAACGAGGAGAGTGCTGGTTGGCAAGTAGTTGCCGAAGGGCGCGATATGGAAACCCAATTGTCACCGGCACCCCATCCACGCGGTACTACGGTTGAAGTGCGCGATTTATTTTTTAATACGCCGGCAAGACGCAAATTTTTGCGCACTGATAAAACTGAATACACTCATCTCGAAGATGTTGTAAAACGTTTAGCCTTGTCGCGCTTTGATGTTGCCTTTAATTTGCGCCACAACGGCCGTGCAATTTATTCCTGGCGCGCTGGCGACTCGCAGCTTGAGCAGGAACGCCGCGTCGCGCAGGTTTGTGGTCCGGCGTTTATGGAAAATGCGGTACATATCGAAATGGAGCGCAGCGGTTTGCGTTTGTGGGGGTGGGTGGCGCAGCCGACTTTTTCGCGCAGCCAGGCTGACCTGCAACACTTCTATGTAAATGGCCGTGCAATCCGCGACAAGTTGGTTAGCCATGCTGTGCGTCAGGCATATCAGGACGTTTTATATCATGGCCGCCATCCAGCATTTGTGTTGTATCTGGAACTTGATCCATCCACTGTTGATGTCAATGTGCATCCCACCAAACACGAAGTACGCTTTCGCGATAACCGCAGTGTGCATGACTTCATCTACTCAAGTTTGCATCATGCGTTAGCAAAAGTTCGCCCGGAAGATACGCTCGCGCGGCGTGAATCAGGTGAAGGTATTGATGGCGCTCCCGGTGTAAATCCTTTTGCATTGTCGGCGGCGAACGGCATACAGGGGATTGCTGCGGGAGAATTTAAAGGGCAGGAAACCATGGGTTTTCGCGCTGCATCCGGCACGAATAATTATTCCCCCGGTTATTCGCCGTCGCATTATCAACCTGCCGGGATTAATCCGGGTGATGTGCGCGAGCAGATGGCAAGCTACGGTGAGTTGCACCGTCCCGCCAATACCAACGCAATTTATGTTTTACCGGAAACAATCAACGATGATATTCCGCCGTTGGGCTACGCCATTGCGCAGTTGAAAGGTATTTATATTCTTGCGGAAAATGCGCAGGGTTTGATTGTGGTGGATATGCATGCCGCGCATGAGCGGATCACCTATGAACGCATGAAAGAATCCTTCGCGTGCGGCGGCATCCAGACCCAACCGTTACTGGTGCCGGAAAGTATTGCTGTCAGCCAAAAAGAAGCGGACTGTGCCGAAAATTTCTGTGACATTTTTAAAACACTCGGATTTGAATTGCAGCGCGCGGGACCGGAAACATTATTGATCCGCCAGTTGCCAGTGATTTTAAACCGCGCGAAAGTGGAACAGCTGGTGCGCGATGTATTATCGGATTTGATTGAACACGGCAGCAGTGAGCGCATCCAGCATCACATTAACGAAATCCTTGGCACTATGGCTTGTCACGGCTCGGTGCGCGCCAATCGCAAATTGACGATACCCGAGATGAATGCGCTCTTGCGTGATATGGAAGCTACCGAGCGCAGCGGCCAATGTAATCACGGGCGCCCGACCTGGTTGTTGCAATCGCTTGATGAGCTCGACAAATTATTTATGCGTGGGCAGTAAAATACGTCGTAAAAAAATGACCTCGCCAAAAAATACTTAGACAGCTGCTTCGAAGCTTTTTATTGGACAAGGGCCTGCTCGACAGTCAGGGTATTCATCGCTTGCCACTCGATATTTTTCGGGAACTGCAGCAATAGATAACCGGAGCCGCTTCCCAATCCGGTTCCTTTCACTGAGTGCTTCCAATAGCCGCCAATCTCCCCTCGATCCACATTAATTACATCTACCACGAAGCTGAATTTCGCACTCATGGCACCCACTGCCATCCAACTGCAAAAATGCGGCTTTAGCTCAAGCGCAATATCGTTGGGGGAGCGAATGCTGAAATTGCCCTGCGCCGTGGTGCAGGCCAGGGGCGTCCCGATAAACGTCAAGGGCATATCTGCTTTCATGGTTATTTCGGCGGTTTGCAGGCTTAATTCCGACGGATGAAAAGTGATTCCTTCCGCGCAGCCGCTGCCGGGAATAATCCCGCCCAATACAAAATGACAAACCTTTTTAGCCTTGCATGTCTGGGTAGCTTTATCCGCTTTGCAAAAACTGACTTTATCGCCTTCGTTGATTTTGAATAGCCGGTGAAATTGCTTGAGCAGCGCCTCGGTACTGTAGGCCTTATCTACAACCATACAGTGCCCGGCAGAGCAGACATTGACTTGTTTGACCTGCTCTTGGGCGCTCTGCTTTTTTTCGGCCTGCTGTTGATCTGCATTACTGATCTGGCTGATCAACAACAAACCGATACTGGCGATAGAAATTAAAAGTGCGCAGAGTTTCATGGTCATAAATTCCTTACGTAATGATGTTGGCCATAACCGATTATGGCGTGTGCAAGTTGGCGATAGAATCTTATCGGCGGTGGGAGAGCTTCGGTGCGGGTAGCTTGCCGGGATCGGGACGGTGGAGCGTCTTCTATTCTAATTCTGGACGTACAATCTGCTGAAACTGGACAGCTTTACGGTATTCGGATGGCGTATGGCCAGTGTGTTTTTTGAAAATCGCATTAAAACTGGATTTGGATGAGAACCCGCAGGCAAGCGCAATGTCGAGCAGGTTTTGATTGCCCGCTGTGGCCAACTGCGCGCAAACATCTTTCACGCGGTATTGGTTCAAATAATCATTAAACGACAAGCCCAGGTGATCATTAAGCACTTGCGAAATATGATGGCTGGCAATGCCGGTATTTTCGGCGAGCTGCGCCAGACTGAGGTTGCTGGCACGCCAGGGCATCTGGTTGCCGATATATTTTTCCAGCTCGATCCAGATATTTTCGCGCAGCTCGTCGGGCAGGCGATTATCGCCATATTTGAGGCCAGGTTTTTCGGGGCTATTCGAGGTTGCGATGTTTTTTTCGGCTGCTGTTATATCTGGCTGACGAAGACTGAAATAGCCCATCAAGTAAATCACCAGACTGACTAGCGAATAAATAATGATGTTATTGAGCCGATGCAAATCATGAGGGATAAAAATAAGTAGCCATACCAACACCCATATTGCCATATTCAGAAAAAGCATCACCCGCAGCCAGCCAAGGCCAATGTTGCCCGCCTGCAAATGGCGCAGCAGGAGCTTATAGGAAAGCCATGCATAAACACTGGCGACCAGCGGCATGATTAGCGAAAAAATGGATATGCCCAGCGGTGGTCGATCTTTCATCACATGGGTTATCAGTTCCAGCTTTTCGTCGCCGGATTGCAATATGAGTGGAATATTGGCCAGCAGGCCGAGAAAGAAAAAGGTGAAGTGGAGAAAGTCCTTGCGCGCCAGGGGTTTCGTTTGCGTCAGGCTGCGCACGTATAGGAATAGAAATCCGCCATAAGTGAGCGGCAACAGGTTTATCAGGCTAATGAGTTGCGGGAAGGCGTTGTACAGCGCTTCTATGTAATAAATTTGCTGCAACAGATCGAGCGAAAGCAAGCCAATCCAGATCGCCAAAATGTGGTTGGCTTGCGAATTGCGGCGTTGCAATCCCAATGTCACCGCGAGAAAAACCCCCTGCATGGCGGCCGCAAAAAAGAGCAGGGAGATGGTGTGTGAAAGCACAATTGTTCCTTATTGCCGGGGCCGGCAGACATTCTGCAAAACGTGGAGCGGATGTTATCATTTGCCCTTTGTAAATTTAAAGGCGATCCCACAATGAGCCCACCTCGGCCAATGGTTATTTTTTTGATGGGCCCGACCGCATCTGGTAAAACGGATCTCGCCATTGCTTTGCGCCAACATTTGCCGGTTGAATTGATCAGTGTGGATTCTGCGCTGGTCTATCGCGGCATGGATATAGGCAGCGCCAAACCCTCTGCACAGGAACAAGCATTAGCGCCGCATCGTCTGATTGATATTCGTGATCCGGCTGAGCCATATTCGGTGGCCGATTTCCTCGCGGATGCCGAACGCGAAATCACCGCTATCCATGCGCAGGGAAAAATCCCCCTATTGGTTGGCGGCACTATGCTTTACTTTCGCGCATTACTTGACGGCCTGGCAGAAATGCCAGCGGCGGATGCACAGGTGCGTGCGCAAATCGAACGCGAAGCGGAAGAGTTTGGCTGGCCACATATTCACGCGCAGCTTGCAGAGGTTGATCCCGAAACTGCAGCTGATATTCATCCCAATCATTCACAGCGATTAAGCCGCGCGCTGGAAGTCTACCGTGCGAGCGGTAAAACCATGACGCAATTACGCGCGCTCCAACATCAAGCTTCGCCACGACAAGCTTTTTGTGAGCGCTACAGTGTTTGCCAAATCGCTATAGCGCCGCGTGATCGCTCCATTCTTCACCAGCGTATTGCAGTGAGGTTTGAAAAAATGCTTGCGAGTGATTTTGTTGGTGAAGTACGGCATCTCTATCAACGCGGGAGTTTACATCCGGATTTGCCCGCGATTCGCGCCGTGGGATATCGCCAGGTCTGGGATTATCTCGATGGTCGTTTGGATTACAGCGAGATGACCGAGCGCGGAATTATCGCTACGCGCCAATTGGCGAAGCGGCAACTTACCTGGCTGCGTGGTTGGTCGACAACGTCAAATAGTGAACTACACTGGCTATACACTGAGACTGAGGAGGGAATTTCGCTTACAAAGGAAGAAATTGTGCGTTGCGCCTTGAATTTTATAGGGTGCGAAGCCATATAATGCCTACGTGAGAA
>JAJQJO010000287.1 GCA_021323495.1 Cellvibrio sp.
CGGGGTGTGGAGTCCTTCGGCATGCTATGCGGCCAAACCGAATTGAAAGCCGGTGATGATGATACGGGACTGTGGGAGCTGGCTGGTGATGCTCCCGTTGGTGGCAATTTACGGGAATATTTAAACCTTGACGATAAATTGATCGAAGTCGACCTTACCCCTAATCGCAGTGATTGCCTCAGTGTAAAAGGTATCGCGCGTGAAGTAGGGGTGTTGAATCGCGCTCCGGTGAACACCCCCACCATTAGTGCTGTTTCCGCCCGCATTGATGATAGTTTTCCTGTGCATCTGGAAGCTGGTCCTGCTTGTAGTCGCTATGTTGGTCGGGTGATTCGCAACATTGATATCAGTCGTCCTAGTCCCGCATGGTTGCAAGACAAGCTGGTACGCTCCGGTTTGCGCAGTATTGATGCTGTGGTCGATGTGACCAACTACGTGCTGCTGGAGTTGGGGCAACCCATGCACGCGTTTGATTTGTCCAAACTTGACGGTGCCATTCATGTGCGCCTGGCTCAGGGTGAATCAATTCAGTTATTGGATGGGCAAGAGATCAAGCTCAATGCCGATACCATGGTTATCGCCGACCAACAAAAGGTATTGGCTATTGCCGGGATTATGGGGGGCAAAGAGAGCGCGGTAAGCGAAACCACGCGCGACATTTTCCTGGAAAGTGCTTTCTTTAATCCACTGGCAATTGCCGGTCGTGCCCGTTCCTATGGATTGCATACAGATTCATCGCATCGCTTTGAGCGCGGTGTAGATTACCGCTTGCAATTGGATGCTATGGAGCGGGCTACGGCTTTGTTACTGGAAATTGTGGGTGGCGAGGCTGGTCCGGTTATTCATGTCACCAACGAGCATCTGCCCCAGGAACGTCATGTAACTTTGCGTAGAGCGCGTATTGTCAGTGGCCTCAGTCTTGAAATGGCCGACGATGAAGTTGTCGATATCCTGGTCCGCCTGGGTTTGACCTTACTGTCGCAAAACGCAGATGGTTGGGTTTTTATTATCCCAAGTTACCGCTTTGATATTTCCATCGAGGCCGATTTGCTGGAGGAGCTTGCACGTGTTTATGGCTATAACCGTCTGCCCACGCGCAGTCTGGCGGCACCGCTGGATATAGAGCCTCATCCTGAAGCGCAAATGGGTTTACCGGCAGTGCGCAGGCAGCTGATTGCGCGCGGCTACCAGGAGGCGATTACCTACAGTTTTATCGAACCGAAACTATCGGCGTTATTTGATCCGGAAACCGCTCCGGTTGTGCTTCGCAATCCCATTAGCGCTGATATGGCCGCCATGCGTACCAGTTTGATGCCTGGTCTGGTCAACGTATTGCGCAATAACCTGAATCGCCAGCAAAACCGTGTGCGTTTGTTTGAATCCGGGTTACGTTTTGTTCCCTCTGTTGATGGCCTTAAGCAGGAAGCCATGCTCGCGGGCCTGATCTATGGCGCTCGTGCGCCTGAATCATGGGCAAATGTTGCCGAAACGGTGGATTTCTTTGATCTCAAAGGGGACCTGGAATCATTGCTGGCATTAACTGGCGATGAGCTTGCCTTCACCATTAAAGCAGGTAGTCATTCAGCATTGCATCCTGGTCAGACGGCAGATATCTATCGCGATAATGAATGGCAAGGTGTAATAGGTGCATTGCATCCGAGCTTGCAGCAGCAGTTGGATCTTCCGCAATCCGTTTATTTGTTTGAAGTGCGTCTCAGTTCATTGCTAAAGGCGAGAACTCCGGCCTTTACTTCCCTGTCCAAATTCCCTGAAGTGCGTCGCGATCTAGCGCTTCTGGTTGATCGTGATTTGGCTGCCGATAAGCTATTGGCTGGTGTGAAAGGTCAGGCGGGTGAACACCTTATCGACTTAAAGGTATTTGACGTATATATGGGCAAAGGTATTGATCCACATAGAAAAAGTCTTGCCATGGGGTTGACCTTTCAGCATCCTTCACGCACTCTTAATGAAGATGAGATCAACGCCTCCATTGACTCGATTGTTCAGTATCTGGGGGCGAATTTTTCCGCTACCCTCAGATAGGGAATAATAATTATGTCGGACGGTGCTCTGACCAAAGCAGATTTGGCCGAGAAACTTTATGAAGACCTCGGGCTCAATAAACGTGAAGCCAAAGAGTTGGTGGAGCTCTTTTTTGAAGAGATCCGCCATGCTTTGGAAAATAATGAACAGGTAAAGTTATCTGGCTTTGGCAATTTCGAGTTGCGCGATAAAAGCCAGCGTCCGGGGAGGAATCCCAAAACGGGTGAAGAAATCCCTATTAGCGCCCGGCGTGTGGTTACCTTCCGCCCAGGACAAAAACTTAAGGCACGAGTAGAAGCTTATGTTGGAACCGAGTCATAACGACGAACTTCCTGTAATCCCCGGTAAGCGCTATTTCACTATAGGTGAGGTCAGTGAATTGTGTGCGGTAAAACCGCATGTGTTGCGTTATTGGGAGCAGGAATTTCCCCAATTGAAGCCTGTTAAACGTCGCGGGAATCGCCGTTACTATCAGCGTCAGGATGTGTTAACAATCCGTCAAATCCGTAGCTTGTTGTACGATCAGGGTTTTACCATTGGTGGTGCGCGGTTGCAGATGTCGAGCGAGACCCATCAATCAGAACCTGGGCAGCTTAATCAGTTGGTTGCGCGCATGATTGATGATTTGGAACATTTGCTTAATCTTCTCAAAATTAAATAAATATTGTTGAAAAAATAACCGTCTTTTTAGGCGGTTGTTTGCTTGTCGGGCATAAGCACCAATTCTTCATTTCTTTCATTGCATTAGCAATAAATTAAGGTATTATGCCCGTCCTTCGCGATGCGGGATCTTTATTTGCATCCGTTAGAAAAAATGTCGGAGCGTAGCGCAGTCAGGTAGCGCACTATACTGGGGGTGTAGGGGTCGTGGGTTCAAATCCCGCCGTTCCGACCATTTTTATATGAGATTCAATAACTTAAAGGCCTGCTTTTTTAGCGGGCTTTTTTGTTTCTGCAAAACTATATCCATGCGAAATCCAATTAGTGGTCATCTAGTGGCAGGGGCTTGCGAAAGTGCTACCATGCGCCCCTATTTTGTATTCCATCCCCTGGTTTTCATCTCAAGCCGAGACAATAAATAGAGGTATCCTCGTGGCAAAACAACTCATGATGTATGACAACATTCAACCCTTGTCATCTGATATCCATCGCACCTGGTCAGTTCAGGTTGCAGATTATTCATTTGTATCGCATATGATTTCAGCGCCGATATTGGCCACAGAAATCCCTTTTGCTGCGGGCGAATTTCCCATTGTATTTTCAGCAACTGCCACTGAAGGTGAGTATATCCCGCTGGCCATTATGGGTTTGAAGGAGGGTGAAAACCTTTCGCTGGATGAAAATTTTCAATTTACCTCGCGTTACATCCCTGCATTTATTCGTCGCTATCCATTTGTGCTGGGTGGCGATAAGGGCACGGATACTATGGCGTTGTGTATTGATGCGGACAGCAAAACCGTATTGAAGGATAGCGATAAAGGCCGTCGTTTGTTCGAAGAGAATGGTGAGCATTCTGCGCATCTGAAAGAAGTGGTTGAGTTTTTGAAGGACTATCAATACCGTGCTGAAATGACCAAGGTTTTTTGTAAGCGTTTACATGAATTGAATTTGCTTGAGCCTATGCAAGCAAATATCACTTTCAAGGGGCGCGAAGAGGCAAACATGAATTTGATGGGCTTTTATGTCGTTAAACGCGAAAAGTTAAAAGCCTTAAGCGATGCTGATGCGTTGGATTTGTTTAAAAAAGATGGGTTGGAATTGATTTATAGTCACATGCAGTCATTGGCTAACCTCAATCATTTGATTAGCAAAAAATCAGCGAAGCTGGGTGCTGTTGGTTAATATACGGTATTGTCTGTTTTTAGCTAAATCAAAGCCGGGGTCAATGACTCCGGCTTTTTTATTTAAATAGCGTAGTTGTGGGGGGTGTTTGAGCTAGCGGGTGTTGCGTTGGCGAGCTACCAGCTGTTTAACTTTGCGTTCCGCACTCGAAAATGCATCGCGCACGGCCACATGAATGGATTCGTCATCCTGAGTAATGGCCAATGGGTGACCGGCTATATCCAGCTCAATAGAAGCGCGGAATTGTTTACCTTTGTGTTTGTGATGATGAGGGGTATCAAGGACTATGCGGCTATGAACTATCTGGTCGGTGTAGCGGTTGAGCTTTTCAAGCTTCTTGGTGATGATCTCGTTTAGTGCGGCAGAAGAATCCAAATCACGATATACAACGTCGACAGCAGGTTTCATCATAAGGCTCCTTAACGTTTATGTTAGGGGGGTTGTTATTGCTCAAACAGGTTACGAACAATCCCGACCCTCCCTATCTATATTGATGATCTCCCAATAAATAGCAAGTTTTTTATCAAATAACACTAATAACATTTGGATCTTTTGTTAACGGTTAAAGGCATTAGCTGCCATAAGGGCAGCTAATGATTTATTTTATGGAGTGTCTTGAATTTGTTTTGCATGTCCCTATCTCATGAACGTAGTGGCTCGGTAGAGGACTACGTAACCGTTTTATGGCTCGATTGATTTGATGAGCCGATACTTATATTGCTCAACTGAGGATATTGGATATGCGAAATTTTGATTTGACTCCGCTGTACCGTTCTGCGATTGGTTTTGACCGCATGGCTAACTTATTGGATAGCCTTTCCCGTGCAGAGCAGAACCAGCCCAGTTACCCGCCGTATAATATTGAGTTGACAGGTGAAGATAAATATCGAATCACGATGGCAGTCGCCGGTTTCGATCAGTCTGAATTAACTATCGAGGTGAATCAAAATACTTTGACTGTATCTGCCAATAAGGCAGTTGACGATCAGCAGCGTACTTATTTACATCAAGGTATAGCAGCGCGAAGTTTTGAGCGTAGATTCCAATTGGCTGACCATGTGCAAGTTAGGTCAGCGAATTACGGACATGGGCTATTGCATATAGATTTGCAACGGATTATTCCTGAGTCCCTGAAGCCACGCACTATTCCAATTACAGTGCAAGCAGCAGAAAAGTTCGCTACTGTTCCGACCAGGGCTGACGCTGCCTAATTACACCCGGGATTAGTGCTAACCGTAACCCCGACACTACAAATGTCGGGTTTTTTTTTGGTTCTGTAATCAAACTTAAGTGCTGAA
>JAJQJO010000288.1 GCA_021323495.1 Cellvibrio sp.
AAATATAAATACCCTGGCTATTGACGTCCATCACCGAGGTGGAAATGCCCAGGGATGCCCGTGCAGCGCGATCGGCAAGAGTCATTACTTGTTTGCTATAAATGTCATTTAATAAATGCGCCAATACCGCTTCTTTGGCCGACCTGAGGGCAAAGTCGACATTAATTTGCACTGAAATTTTGCCTTTATCTTCACGATTGAATTCCGGATGCGTTAAAAATGCTTCCACCCCCGGCTGACTAACGACTTGATGCGGTTTCAGGTAGACATTGTCGACTATAGGTGCAGAGCTATCGCTAAACAGGTCGTTCAGGGGTGGCAAGTTAAATTTATAGCTGCTGGCTAATGAATCCCAGCGCGCAAATTCTTCTGTACTTATGGCGCGGATGGAATATTTTCCATCAAAAAAAGGCACCGGTGTTTCTACTTTTTCATTGGGATTGATATACCACACGCGGGCATTGCGCTCATCTAACTGCGCGAGCAGATTTTTAATCGCCTTGGCATCATAGCGCTCATAAACATAATCAGCATTCAGTAAGTTTTCCACCGGCAAGTCGTATTGCGACATAGTCAAATCCACTGCTTGATCGAGTGGTTCGGGTTTGGAGGCATTGGCAAAGTCTTTACCGCGCATAGCTTGTAGCTCGCGGTAATACTTGGGGTTCAAGCCTTCGCGCTTGATTAAATCAATATAGGAAAAAATCGCTGCCAGGATTTCGTCCTGCTGCTGTAAACCCGCATCGGTTAATTCCGCCTGTATGCGCAGGAAACCATCAGGACCGTAACTTTCTGCGTCTATATCAGCAGTAACCATCTTTACCAGGCCTTTACTGCGTAATTGTTCGCCCAGCGTACCCTGCTCTTCCGAGGTAATTAAATTGCGTACATATTCATTGGGCTTCAACCGCCACTGGTGTTTATTGGATTTCACCGGAAAATCCACATAGAGCACCTTTAAGTCTTTGATCGGTTTGTAATGAATACTCTTGCCCATTTCCGCTTTGGTCAAACCCGGCACGGTGATTTCTGGCAAGGTGACATTTTTATTCGGGATAGAAGCGAAGTGTTTTTCAGCGAGGATTTTTAACTCCGGCAGGGATTGCTTGCCCACCAGGGTCAGCTTCATGATGTTGGCAGAATAGTAACGTTCATAAAACGCTTTCAGCTCATCTTGCAACACCGATCCCGGCTTGTCCTGCAAGGTATCCAGATTACCGATGTTAAATTTTGCACTGGGATTTTCCGGATTGGCGGTAAACCCCTGCAGCGCAAATAAATTCCAGCCGTCCTGTGCTTTTTGCAGTGACCATTCGTTGTTGACCGCATTGCGCTCTTTATCGCTGAAATGCGGGTCAAAGGTTGGCTTTTTAAAATAATCGCTAAAACGATCCAATGCCTCATCAAATTTTCCGGCATTGATCTGGAATAAATAATTGGTTTTATCATACGCGGTAAACGCGTTGGTCATGCCGCCATTGGCCTGGGTATATTTCATAAACCCATCTGGCTCCGGGAATTTTTCTGTGCCCAGGAACAACATATGCTCAAGATAGTGCGCCAGCCCGAGTTGTTTTTTGGGATCATGTGCACTGCCCACGCCCACCGCAATCGATGCCGCAGAATTCTCCAGGGTTGGATCAGATACCAATACCACTTGCAGACCATTAGGTAACATAAGCGCGGCGTACTGGCGATCATCGTTGGGGCTTTTGATAATGGTGACTTGTTCGGGGTTCTGCACGGCGGGTTTGGAGTTACTGGTGGATTCACAACCCACCAAACTGATTCCGCCCAGCAACAGTAAACTGAAGGCATAGGCTGAGTAGCGCTTTAACATAGCGTAGTTCCCTTAGGAGTTAGAGTTGGTTCTATTGGCGGGCAAAGCCTATCAGACTTTGCCGTTATCCGCACAAGGTGCAAGGCGTGATATAGGAGTCAGGTTGGGAAATAGCCGTGCCCGCCCGGCATAGGCATACAGACTACCTGAGCTCCCTAGTTACCAATATCCAGTGTTGAAATAAAATGCCGCTGGCTCTGCATAGTTGCACCCGAGCTTTCATCTTTCACTTCGCGCTTTACTGCAAGCAAGCGTCCTCCATGCTGTTGGTATTCCGTATGGATGGAATTCTGGAAAGTGAAACCAATTACAATAAATATCCGTCCCGAACCCTTTTCAGTTAATTGGCTGGCAATGGGTACGCCCTGCTCATCAATCCATACCTGCAAATGGTTTTTATATTTTTTTACGTACTTACGAAATTCTTTCTCGATTTTTTCTTTGGGCATCCTGAACGTAAGCTGCCGGGTTTGGCGGCCGTTGAGCACAGCTTGTTTTTCGCCTGCAAAATGGTACCGACCAAGCACCAGTTCCAATTGTGCAGCCGGATATAACAGCTCGCGCCACTCCCAATATTCAAATTGCCCAACGGCATTCAAGGCTGAATTTTTGACATTTTCGTCAGCGATTTTTGCCAGTTCCTCGGCGTGCAGCTGTGCAATGAGCTCGGGTGAATAGACTGCATGCAATCCATCAACACCATCTTCCAGACGCAAATTAATCAAGCCTTCCCGCTCGATTAGCTCATCGTTCTCACCGCTGCGCCCAAACAATTTAAACTGTGCGTTTACCACAATCGGATCAGTAGATTGCAATCGCTGTAATGCAGAGCGGAAATCGGCGAGCCCATCGGCCTTCACCGTTGACGATAAAATAAACAGGCACCACAGCAGAACAATCGCAGCATTACCTGGTTTGGAAAGGGGATTAGTCATTTGCATAGCAGTTCCATCGGTGATCCCTGGATGGTCAATAGGCTACCCGCACAGCACGGGAGATAACGAAAGCATAGACCTATGGGCGCACCAAAAATTCCAGCCGTCCTTAACATGGTTGAGTACAGAAGAATGAAAAATGTGACAAGAAAAGATTTACCCCCACGCCATTGGGTTACTATGCTAAAGGAATGATGCTCGACTACATCAACCCGTCCCTATCTGGCAGACACGCAAGGGGGCGGAATACAGACCGTCTGGACAAGAGAAATTTATGGCTACTGCTGCATATGCCCCATTGGGCAAGTATATGGATTTACTACTGGATGCTGTTTGCGTAGTCGATAAAGATGGCCACTTTATTTATGTCAGCAATAGTTGCGAGCAGATTTTCGGTTATACCCAGGAAGAGATGATCGGTAAGCAGATGCTCGACCTCGTCCATCCGGATGATAAGCATCTCACCCTGCAAACCGTTGCGCGGATCATAGCCGGTGAAGCCCAGCCTCATTTTGAAAACCGCTACCTGCGCAAAAATGGCGACACTGTCCATATTATGTGGTCGGCGCGCTGGTCCGAGGCAGACCAATGCCGGGTCGCGGTAGCGCGCGATATCACCCGGCGCAAACACGCTGAAGCGGTACAAATGGCGCTGTTTGCGATTTCCGAAGCTTCCCACCACACCGAGGACCTACCCAGGTTATTTGAACAGATCCATCTTATTATCGGCCGCCTGTTGCCGGCGCAAAACTTTTCCATTGCACTTTATGATGCGGTGTCTGCCAAAGTAAGCTTTCCCTATCACTGCGATCAATATAATCCGGCACCAATTGACCAGAGACTCGATGAGGATACGCCCTGTACGCAGGTTATTCGCACCGGTCAAACATTGTTACTTAACGCCGACTCACCCGAACTTCATACCAGCCCTGGTAATAACACACCGCACAGCTGGTTAGGCATTCCGCTCAAATCCCACAGCCGCACCACCGGTGCGCTGGTATTGCGTAGCTATTCCGATAACACCTGTCACACCGAAAAAGAAATGGAGGTATTGCAATTTGTTTCTACACAAGTTGCCGCCGCAATTGACCGCAAACAAATGATTGCCCGATTGCAATATCTCGCCCTCTACGACCAGTTAACCAGGTTACCCAATCGCGAATTATTTTACGATCGCATCAACTCTGCAATAGCGCGGGCGCGGCGCCACCATGGCATTTTTTCGCTGTTTTATCTCGACTTGAATAAATTCAAAGCTGTGAACGATGTACATGGCCACACCACCGGCGACTTACTGCTGGAACAGGTAGCACGCCGCCTCGAACACTGCGTGCGCGAATGCGACACCATTGCGCGCTTTGGCGGTGACGAATTTGTAATCCTGTTGGAAAATATTGATCATCCGGATCAGAGTGCAATAGTGGCCGATAAAATTTATTTCTCGCTCAGCCAGCCATTTATACTGGCTGAGCACAATGTGATTGTTTTACCCAGTATCGGGATAGCGCATTTTCCGCAGCATGGAGACAACGAGAAAGATTTATTGCGTCATGCAGATGCGGCAATGTACCGTCACAAAAATAATCAATAATATTCGCCACCTATTCAACTGTGTGCGCATTCACGTGGCTGGCACCACTCGCATCGGTTCTGGCTTTGGGATTGCCGTAGTATTCGACACTGGATGCACCGCTGGCATTGGCATGCAGCATCTCAGTTACCGATGCTTCAATATGCGATGCACCGCTCGCTTCAAGATTAGCCTGTTTGGCCGTTAAGTTTTTCGCGCGGACATTGCTCGCTCCGCTCGCGCCTGCATCCAGCTTTTGGGTATTGCTCGCCGCTTTAATTTCAATATTGGATGCGCCAGACAGATCAAAATCCTGCTCCTGGCTGTTCACACTATCGATACGCACATTGGCAGCACCTGACAGTTCCATTTTCAACAAAACGGCATTGAGCCGGGCGAAATTGACATTACCCGCACCACTGACATTGACCTGGAATTTCTCCCCCTGAAAATCACCTACCTGCGCGCGCGCGCCGCCCGATATTTCCAGATATTCCAATTGTTTTACTCGCAAGGTAATGCGCACTGGATCATTGCTATTGCCGAACCAATTAAAAAAATTGCTATCGCTTTTTACCCAGACACTGACACGATCACCGCTTTGATCGACTTTCACGCGGTTCATTACTTCGGCATCAGCTTCAACGCGCAAATACTCAGTGCCATCCTGGCTGATTTCTACCGCGGTATTGCCGCCCGAGACAAATTCAGTAAAGTTTTTTACGGGATAGGTTTTTGCAACGATTTCGGCCAGTGCCAGAGGAGCAACCGACGAAACCATAAAAGTTATTACTAATGTGCGTATAAACATACCAGGCTCCATTCTT
>JAJQJO010000289.1 GCA_021323495.1 Cellvibrio sp.
TGCCGATAACTTTTAAATCCGGATGCTCATTAATAATATCCTTCAGCCGATGCTGAAAGAAATTCGAATCATCAACTACCAATACCCGGACAGGCATCTAGCTCACTCCGCAGTTGCCACTGCTTTGGAAAATTGAATGTTGCGACTAACCGGATGCAACAGCGGTGTCACGTAATGACAACTAGCTGTGCCCCCAACTAGTCGATCCTTTTGCGTAGCGGCGTAATAAACTCGGGATGTCCAGAATCAACGCAATGGTACCGTCACCGGTAATCGTTGCTCCCGCCATTCCCGGTGTGCCTTGCAGCATTTTCCCAAGTGGTTTGATTACCACCTCTTCCTGGCCAATCAATTGGTCTACTACAAACCCTACACGGCGTGTGCCTACCGTTACAATGACCACATGCGCATTATCAGGACGATTACCGTAGCTGTTTTTGACCAGCCAGTCTTTCATATAAAACAGGGGAATTGCCTGGTCACGGATAGCCACACAATCCTGGCCGTCAACGGTATGGCTCCGGGTGAGGTCCATATGGAAAATTTCATTTACACTCACCAAAGGAAATGCAAAAGTTTGCTGACCCAGCATAAACATCAAGGTCGGCATAATCGCGAGGGTCAGCGGCACTTTGATAATAAAACGAGTTCCCTTACCCAATTCCGATTTAATTTCCACAGTGCCATTAAGTTGGGTGATCTTGGTTTTCACCACATCCATACCAACACCGCGACCAGAGACATCGGAAATTTCTTTTTTAGTGGAGAAGCCCGGCGCAAAAATTAAATTGTAAGCTTCGGTATCCGACAGACGATTAGCGGTGTCTTCATCGAACATGCCTTTCTCAACGGCGATACGACGCAATTTAACCGGGTCCATACCGGCACCATCGTCGCTAATAGACAAGAGGATATGATCGCCTTCTTGTTCAGCAGCAAGAACAACTTGCCCCATGCGCGGCTTACCGCTTGCTTCACGCGCTTCCGGAAATTCGATGCCATGATCAACCGAATTGCGCACCAGATGCACCAGCGGATCAGCCAAAGCCTCAACCAGATTTTTATCCAGATCAGTTTCTTCACCGACCAATTCCAGATTAATTTCTTTGCGCAGGCTGCGTGCCAGATCGCGCACTACCCGCGGGAAGCGACCGAACACTTTTTTGATCGGCTGCATGCGGGTTTTCATTACCGACGTCTGCAAATCCGCAGTCACCACATCGAGATTTGCAACCGCTTTTACCAAGGCTTCATTGGTCGAACTATTACCTAAACGCACCAGGCGATTACGTACCAATACCAATTCGCCGACCATGTTCATAATATCGTCGAGGCGCTGTGTATCGACGCGCACCGTAGTTTCGACTTGCGGCGCTTCTTTATCATTCGCCGGTGGTGGCGGAGCGGCTGGCGCTGCGGCAGGTTTGGGCGGTTCTACTTTTTTGGCTGCTACCGGTGCAGGTTTTTCTGCAGCAGGCGCTGGTTTTACGTCAACTTTCGTTTTAACTGCTGGAGCAGCTGGTGCAGAGGGTGCCGCAACAATACCAGGCCCCTTACCCTTACCATGGAGCTGGTCGAGCAGCGCATCGAATTCATCGTCAGTAATTAAATCCCCGCTTCCTCCAACAACCGGCGCAGGGGTAACAGCGGGTACCGGCACAGGCGCCGCCTGGGTTATACCCGGGCCTTTACCTTTGCCATGTAATTGATCAAGCAGAGCTTCAAATTCGTCTTCGGAAATTTCATTGGTTGATGCTGCTGACGCAGGAACAGCTGTTATTGCTGCAGGTACAGTTGAAATTGCGGCGGCACCAGGTGCACTGCCTTTACCGTGCAACTGATCCAGTAACGCATCGAACTCATCTTCAGTAATGTCATCGCTACTTGATGTTGATGCAGGCCCTTGGGATGCAGGAACGGCAGTTGACGGCTGGCCTGCAATCGCATCCAGCAATTGCTCAAACTCGGCATCCGTTATATCACCACTGGGCGCTGTTACCGGTTCATGCTGCGCGATATTATTTTCAGCGGCTGCCTCATTCAAATCATCACAGGAAACCAGGCGCTCCAAAGCAGCAATCAACGAATGATCTACGGGCGGTAATTCTTCGCGCTGGGAAACCAATTCAAATTGTTGGTTGACCATATCCAGCGCTTGCAATACCACATCCATCAATTCAGAAGTGACTGTGCGTTTGCCGTTGCGCAAAATATCGAATAAATTTTCAGTAAGGTGACAGCATTCCACCATGGGGGTCAATGCTAAAAAGCCTGCGCCACCCTTTACGGTATGGAAGCCGCGAAAGATTGCGTTCAGCAGGTCTTTATCTTCAGGGCGTTGCTCAAGATCAACCAACTGCTGGCTGAGGCGCTCAAGGATTTCCCCCGCCTCGACCAGAAAATCCTGGAGAATATCCTCGTCATCACCAAAACTCATTCAACATTCCTCGCGTAATCCGCAGATCCGGACACTAAAAACCTAGACTCGACAATAAATCATCTACATCGTCTTGCCCGGAAACTACATCTGCACGCTCTTTATTAATTTGTGGCCCTTCGGCTTCGGTTTTTCGTTTATGCATAATTTCCATATCGTGTTCGATGGTCTCTGCGTCATTACTGAGACCGGCAATTTCTTCGACCTGGCCGGCAATTCGCACCAGACTAACTAAATCTTTTTCAACGTCGTTAATTAAACCAATCACGCGTTTTAGCACTTGTCCGGTTAGATCCTGGAAACCTTGCTCCAGTACTATGTCTTGTAAGTTTTTATTTAACTGCTCAGTACCGGTGACCATTTGGCCCAGAAAACTATCCATACGGTCATAGAGTTGGCGAAACTCCTCAACGCCCATTTCGCGCCGTTTAAGCCGCGCCCATTCGGTGCGCAAACTATTGGCTTCTTGCCCGAGGTTCATAGCGATAGGTGCCGCCTCGTCAACCATATCCATGGTTTTTTCAGCTGCTTTTTGCGTGAGCTCAATAACGTAATTCAAACGATTGGATGCATCGTTGATATCCGAATTGGCAACTTTTGGAGGTTCTTTTGTTAAATCGGCATCTACGTTGAAATTCACAATGGCATTGTGTAATCCGCGTGTTAACCGCCCCACCGATTGAAAGATGTGGCGATCGCGTGCCTGGGTGATGGTATGGATCAGCACCGATGCTTCTTCGAATTGATCACTTTGTAATTTTTCAGAAAGCAGCTTGGCGCACTCTTTCAATTCGACCACAAATTCTTCATTGAAGGATGCTTGGAGTTCAGATGCCATAACAACGCCTTATTTATTATTTGATCGATATGAAATTAGCCGACGCGATCAAAAATTTTCTCGATTTTTTCCTTGAGTGCTTGCGCAGTAAATGGCTTGACCACATAACCATTTACGCCCGCTTGCGCCGCCTCAATAATCTGGTCGCGTTTAGCCTCCGCCGTCACCATTAACACGGGTAAAGTGCGCAATTTTTCATCGGCCCGGACCGCTTTCAGCAGATCTATACCCGTCATGCCAGGCATATTCCAATCCGTTACCAGAAATTGAAAATCGCCACTTTTCAGCATAGGCAATGCGGTAACCCCATCATCTGCTTCATGGGTATTGGAGAAACCCAAATCCCGCAGCAAGTTTTTAATAATCCGTCGCATTGTTGAGAAGTCATCAACAATCAAGATTTTCATATTCTTATCCAACGCAACCTCCACTCACCCTGACGGGAATTTCATTTAATCATAGTCTAGTAGGAGTTGAAGCTTCGGCCAGTTCCGGCGCGCTAATCTTCAACTTTTAATTCGAATCATAGTCCAAATCGCTGAAAGTACAGCGTTTTTAGTATTTTTCCGCTCTGGCAGAACCTCTGTGCCCCGGTTCGTTTACTATTCATACAATCGCTGGCCGGAGCCTCAGGCTGGTTGCCAATCAGCAAGCTTATTACGCAAACGCGCAGCCGCCTGGCTATGGATCTGGCTCACCCTGGATTCGCTCACACCTAACACCAAACCAATTTCTTTCAGGTTTAATTCCTGATCGTAATAAAGTGCCAACACCATACGCTCGCGCTCAGGCAATAATGATATTGCATTGGCCAGCGCTTTTTTTAAGCCGTCGCGCTGGATTCCATCAAGCGGGCTGACAAATGCACTGCTGTGTTCCGAAGCATCGATATTGCTGTCTTCTTGACCAAAAGTTTCTTCATAGCTGAATAAACGGCTGCCATTCGAGTCTTGCAGCATTTCAAAATATTCATCAAGTTCCACGCCCAGCTCTGCCGCGACCTCACTATCGGTAGCATCGCGGCCGGTGCGTGCTTCGACTGCCGCAACCGCTCGGGAAAGCCGCCGGGCATTGCGGTGCACCGAGCGCGGTACCCAATCGCCGCGGCGCATTTCATCCACAATTGCACCGCGAATACGAATCCCCGCATAGGTTTCAAAACTGGCACCGCGCGTGGCATCGTATTTTTGGGAGGCTTCGATAAGGCCGATCATGCCGGCCTGGATGAGGTCGTCTACCTGCACACTGGCGGGCATACGCATCATCATGTGATAGGCGATCCGTTTTACCAAAGGCGCGTAGTCTTCGATATTGATCTGCGCATCGAGCAAGGTTTTTTTATCGTACATGGCTAAACCATTGACTGTGGCCATCGAGCACCTTCTTTTTTACAACAACACGGTGTTTCACCAACAGCCTGGCGACACAAACTTTTACGTCCCTACAAACTTCTATTTTTTGCCGCAGGCTAACGCGCATTCGCAGCCTGCAACAAACGTTCAACAAAAAACTCCAGCCGCCCCGTTGGCGAATTGGGCAGCGGCCATTTATCGACAACTTGAGCCAGCGCGCGTATCGCGATTGCCGCTTTGGATGAAGGTGCAAACTCCAGTAACGCTTTTTGTTTTTGCACGGCTTTGCGCACATTTTCATCAAACGGAATCTGTCCGATAAACTGCAACGTCACGTCCAGGAAACGCTCGCACACGGTATTTAATTTATTAAACATATTGATGCCTTCCTGCGGTGTGCGCGTCATATTGGCGACCACGCGGAAACGTTGCATTCCGTATTCTTTATTGAGCAATTTAATCAGTGCGTAGGAATCGGTAATCGATGACGGTTCATCGCACACTACGATAATAACTTCGTTAGCGGCGCGGACAAAACTCA
>JAJQJO010000290.1 GCA_021323495.1 Cellvibrio sp.
AATCAGCGTTGCGCTGGCGGCGGCGGTAGCTGCAAAAAGGCTTCGACTATCAGGTGATCCCAGGATTTGGTCAGTTCGCGCAGGTATTGGTTATCTGCCTCAAACACACTGTGGCGCATGTAACCGCTGTTGGTGGCATAGCTCATCAATTCAATCGGGGGCCCAACGGTGAGGTTGGACTTCATGGTTGAATCCATCGAGACGAGCGCACAGAGCGCTGCTGTGTCCAGCCCGGTTTCCGGTTTAAGGATACGGTCAAGGATGGGTTTGCCGTATTTGCTCTCGCCAATTTGCAGGTAAGGCGTTTGGTTAGAGGTGGTGATGTGATTGCCCTGGGGGTAAATCAACATGACCCCGGGCGCCTCTGTACCAATTTGGCCACCGAGCAAAAAGCTGGCTTCAAAGCTCACATTGGAATTGTTGTGGGCGTGTTTTTCCTGGATAGCGACACTGATTTCACCTACATAGTCGGCGGCATCATGGATGCTGTCGAGGGTGGCAAGGCTGATATCAGCGCCGTCTTTGATGTCCTTGCGAATTTTCGCGAGCACGGATTGGGTAGTGGCAAGATTACCGGCCGAATTGATCACGATCTGGCGGTCACCCTCAATAGCAAAGTGATATAACTTGCTATAGGTGCTGACCTGGTCAACACCTGCATTGGTGCGCGAGTCGGAGCAAAAAATCAGGCCCGCATCGACTTTGATTGCAACGCAATAGGTCATAACAGCAACCAGGGCTCAGGAAAAAAAGGGCGCTTAGGTTAAGAGCAGGGGGGGGATGCGTCAAGGCTAATTTGGCGCATTAAACAAAGAGTTCTAACCTTTATCCAGACCGTGCAGCGTTATCTGTATAGATAACGCTTTAGGGGGGCGATAGGTAAGGCGGTCATAACTTCGCCACGGATATTGGTTACTGGATTGATGCTTTGGGGCTTTGGATATGAATCGGTGGAAACGGAATGGTGATGCCATTGCTATCAAAGGCGAGTTTGATTTTTTCGGTGAGAATGAATTTCACATCCCAATAGTCTTCTGTTTTTACCCAGGGCCGCACAAAAAAATTCACGCTGTTGACGGCCAGCTCACCCACCGCAATCAATGGAGTTGGCTCGGGCAGGATGCGCGGTTCGTCTTTGAGGATGGCAGCAATGATATCGCGCGCTGCGCGGATATCGTCCTCATAGCCGATGCTGAAAACCATATCGATCCGACGGGTCGGGCGCTTGGAATAATTGACGATATTGCCGCTGTAGATCGCACCGTTGGGAATGATGACTTCTTTGTTATCACCGGTGTGCAGGGTAGTAGAGAAGATACCGATTTTTTCGATGATCCCGGCGGTACCTGCGGCCTCTACATAATCGCCGCCTTTAAAGGGGCGAAAGATCAGCAACATAAAACCGGCGGCGAAGTTTTGCAGGGACCCCTGCAAGGCCAATCCGATTGCCAGGCCAGCTGCACCCAATACCGCTATCACCGAATTGGTATTTACGCCCAGTTGATCAAGCGCGGCGACGATAACAAATACCAGCAACAGGGCATTGACCAACGATTGGATAAAAGCCACCAGGATTTTATCCAGCTTGGTATGGCTAAGGACCTTACCCAACACGCGTGCGATTATTTTTGCGATCAGTTGCCCGATGAGGAAAATCATCAGGGCGATCAGGATTTTTATACTCCAGGGAGCGATAAATTTGGAGTAAAACGCGAGTAATTGGGCTTGATCAATATCTAACATGGTTTACAGGATTCCACTAATTGGGCGATTGGGCAAAATTTTCAGGCAACACTACCAGTGGTGCGCACACGCTTGCTGCCTTTGGCAGTTTGTTCTCTACGGGTATCGGCCCGCTCTTTGAGTTTCGCATCGATCAGGTTTTTTCCGGCGATAAGGAAGCCCACTACGATAAACGCGCCCGGCGGCAGCAAGGCAAAAATCACGTTGGGGAAATTTGCACCAAACACATTTAGTTGCCAATTACGCGCTGACTCGCCAAACAATAATTGCATGTCCGCAAACAGGTGGCCGGTACCGAGTAATTCGCGCACGGCGCCGACGCAGACCAGCACCAGCAGGAAACCCAGGCCCATCATAAAACCGTCTACCGCCGAGGGCAGGAGTTTGTTTTTACTGGCAAAGGCATCGGCGCGGCCAAGTACGGCACAGTTGGTCACAATCAGTGGAATGAACAACCCGAGGATCTGGTATAGCTCGTAGGTAAACGCTTTCATCAACAACTCAATGCAGGTTACCGCCGAGGCGATAATCATCACAAACGCGGGCAGGCGCACGGCATCGCTCACGTAACGGCGGATCAGCGAGACTGCCGAGTTGGTGGTGGTAAGCACCAACAGGGTTGCCAGACCCAGGCCCATCGCATTCACCACGGTTGAACTCACGGCGAGCAACGGGCAGAGGCCAAGTAATTGCACTAACGCCGGGTTGTTGCCCCAGAGACCTTTTTGGGTAATCTCCTGATAATTGACATCACTCATGGGTTCCACCTTTGGCTGCCGTTTGGGCAATGGGTTGGGCATCAGAAAACAAGCTTTGCTGGTTGGCGGCGACAAACTCCAACACACGTTTGACTTGTCCCACCACGGCGCGCGGAGTGATGGTCGCACCGGCAAACTGGTCAAACACGCCGCCGTCTTTTTTTACTTTCCATTCTTCAAGAACTGGCACAGTCAAACTCTTGCCATTAAAACTCAAAATCCACTGGTGCTTTTTCAATTCGATTTTATCGCCCAGGCCTGGTGTTTCCTTATGCAGCAATACGCGCACACCGGCAATGCTGCCATCGCGTTTTACGCCGACAATCATGTTGATATCACCCGAATAGCCATCATGAGCGATAGCGGGGACAATCAGGGCGATGATCTCTCCCTGCTTGCGTGCGCGATAAATTTTACTGTCCGGGTCAACACCAAGCGGCTCCCAGGCGTTGTCGGGTACCGGGATGGTATCGGAGAGCAAGTCGTTTTCGTGATCCTGCAATGGAATTATTTCAAACAGTGCGCGCTGTTGTGCGGCACGCTCCGCAGCGGCGATACGGTCTTGCGTACCAAGATTGGTTAACGCCAGCGCGCCTGCGGTAAAAATCGCAAAGGCGGCAAGTAATAAACTGTTCTTGCTAATGGATTGGCCGAGCATTAGTGACCTCCATCCTGTTTGCTGGAATCAGTGGCCCGGCGCGGCTTTTTATGGCCATAGGTGCGCGGTGTGGTGTAGTAATCAATAAACGGGGCGGCAAAGTTCATCAATAGAACTGCAAATCCGACTCCGTCCGGGTAGCTGGTGCCCCAGGCGCGGATCACGTAAATCAATACACCGATCAGGGCACCGTAAATGATACGGCCACGGGTGCTCACGGCTGAACTGACCGGGTCTGTCACAATAAAAAAAGCACCCAGCATGGTAGCGCCGGAGAGCAGGTGATAAATGGGTGAGCCGCCGGAGTTGGAGCTGCCTGCGTCGTAAAACAAGGCGGCCATCAGGGTGAGCGCGAGCAACATGGAGACAGGGGCATGCCAGGTAAATACTTTTTTGTAGAGCAGATAAACGCCGCCAATCAAAAAGGCGATATTGACCCACTCCCAACCGGCACCGGCCCAGCGGCCCTCGGCAAACACGGGCTGTTGTTGATAGAGATCATCCAGCGTCAAGCCGGCATTTTGTTTCATCACATCCAATACGGTTGCCGAGCTGTAGCCATCAATGGGTGTGCCGAAAAAGATTTTGTCTAACGCGGCGACCAGGCTTGGTGTGGTTTGGCCCTCGGCCAGCATGGGCAGCGGGGTGGCCCATTGGGTCATTTGTAGCGGGAAGGAAATCAGCAGTAACACATAGGCAACCATCGCCGGGTTAAAAGGGTTGAAACCCATGCCGCCATAGAGTTGTTTGGCCAACACAATCGCGACAAAACTGGCGCTAATTATCAGCCACCAGGGGCAATAGGGTGGGATAGACACCCCAATCAACACACCGGTCACGAGGGCGCTGCAATCGCTCAGGTAAAACATAACCGGACGATTGCGTAGTTTCATCACCAATGCTTCAAAGGCGATGCAACTCAAGCTCGCCAGCAGCACATTGATCAACACGCCTACCCCGAAAAAATGGGTGAGCGCCGCTATACCGGGAAAGGTGGCGTAAACCACCAGCCGCATAATGCGCCCGGTGCGGTTGGCCCCGTGGGTGTGGGGGGAGGTGATATTTAATAACGCCATTCGGCTATCTCATTGAAAATCGTTGTTGCGGATCGTTATACGGGTTTTGACCCGCCCTACGCCAGTTCTTGCAGCTTCTCTTCCAGCTTGGTCACGCCCGCGCGGAAAGCTTCGATATTTGCATCGCTTTCTGCTTCGGCTTTGGCCAGGCGTTCGCGCGCTTTGGCCAGGCGGGTGTGGAGCGATTGGATTTGCTCAGCGCGCTTTTCTTCATCGCTCATACTTGCCATGGCTGCGGCCTTGGCTTTGGCTTTTTCAATCGCGGCCTCGGCAGCGCTCTGCTCCGCCGTGACTGGTTCGGCGACCGGTTCTGCAACGGTTGCTGCCGGTGCTGCGACTGGCGCTGGTTTATCATTAATGCCCAGTGCGGTCAGCTCAGCGAGTGCTTCAGTAATTTTTTGCTGCAGTTTTTCAGCGCCTTGCTGTAGCGCATCCAAATTGGCGCTGCCCTCCGTTTTAGCGGCGGCAACCTTTTCTTCTGCTTTGGCCAAACGTGTACGCAGGGATTCCAGGTTGGCCCGGGCTTTATCTTCCGGTGACATCGTCAGTTTGGCTTGCGCTCGGGCGATGGCGGCAGCGACTGGATCATTCATATCAACCAAAGGTGCGGGAGCAACTGGTGCCGCGTTAGCCGGAACAGGAGCGCCCGTTTCAGCGACTATTGTTTGTGCATTGAAATCAGCCAGTTTTTTCTCAGCTTCGGCGAGTTTTAGTTCGGCCTGTTTGATGCGCACTTGTTGTTTGACCAATTGCTCATCGGTTATAACCGGATTGGTCTTGTTGGGTACCAGCGGTTTTTGCTGGAATTCCAGACCGTTTTTAGCCGCACTGACCAAGCGCTCCAGCTTGGCTTTTTGCTCGTCGGGCGCAACTTGTATTGCACTGGTACTGGCCACGGCTGCGTTAATGACA
>JAJQJO010000291.1 GCA_021323495.1 Cellvibrio sp.
ATCCAATTGCTCCATAATTTCTTCCGCAATATCCGCATTGGTGTAGACATTCTGGACATCGTCCAGATCTTCCAACGTATCGATCAGAGCCAGGATTTTTTCGGCGGCGTCTTTATCAAGGTTTACCGTGAGCGATGGGATCTGGGTGATTTCGGCGGAGACTGCATTTAGTCCGGCACTGGCTAAAGCATCTTTTACGCGAAAAAAATCTTCAAATGCCGTCATGACATCGGCGGAACCATCATCGTTGATGACAACGTCATCCGCACCAGCTTCCAGTGCGGCTTCCATCAGCGCATCTTCATTTACGCCAGGCTCAAAACTGATTTGGCCTTTGCGTGCGAAGAGGTAGGAAACGGAACCGCTAGTGCCGAGATTCCCACCGCGTTTATCGAAGGCATGGCGTACGTCGCCAGCGGTGCGGTTGCGGTTGTCAGTCATACATTCAACGATAAAAGCAACGCCGTTTATGCCGTAGCCTTCATAGGTCAGTTCTTCGTAAGCATCGGATTCGTTGGTGCCAGCGCCGCGTGCAATCGCGCGTTCAACGACATCTTTTTTGAGGTTATTTAAATAAGCTTTTTCAACCGCAGCACGCAAGCGCGGATTGTCAGCGGGGTTGGGACCACCCTTGGCGGCAACGGTTAATTCGCGGATTATTTTGGTAAATATTTTTGTACGCTTGGCGTCCTGACGCGCCTTGCGGTGTTTCATGTTTGCCCATTTGGAATGTCCGGCCATTTAGCAGCTCCAACTGTTCTTGATGACTATAAATCTCTGAAATAAAAAAGGTGGGCAAAAGCCCACCCTTTCAGTACAACAAAAATTACATGCCGTATTCAGGCGTATCCTCTGCCGCAACGGCTTTCTCTTTTTTGCGCAACCGAATGTGCAGATCGCGCAATTGCAGTTCGTCCACTGTACCGGGAGCATCAGTCATTACGCAGGCTGCGCTTTGGGTTTTCGGGAAGGCGATGACGTCGCGGATCGAGCTTGCGCCCACCATCAACATAATCAAACGATCCAGACCAAACGCCAAACCACCGTGTGGTGGTGCACCGTAAGCCAGCGCATCGAGCAGGAAGCCAAACTTTTCGCGTTGCTCTTCCGGTGAAATACCGAGAATTTTAAATACCGCTTGCTGCATGGTCGATGAGTGGATACGCACCGAACCGCCACCCAATTCGGTACCGTTCAATACCAAATCGTATGCGCGGGACAAGGCATCACCCGGGCTGGCAACCAGTTCGTCCGGGGTGCAGCTCGGAGATGTGAATGGATGGTGGATTGAAGTCCAGCCACCTTTGTCATCTTCTTCAAACATCGGGAAATCAACAACCCAGAGCGGAGCCCACTGCGTAGTGTATAGCTCAAGGTCAGCACCAAGTTTGCAGCGCAGTGCACCCAAGGCTTCAGTAACAACTTTATGCTTATCCGCGCCAAAGAAAATCAAATCGCCGTTTTCAGCACCAACGCGCTCCAAAATGGCCGCGCGCACTGGCACTGGCAAGTTTTTCACGATCGGTGATTGCAGGCCTTCTTCCAGATCAGACTTATCGTTAACCTTGATGTACGCCAAACCTTTAGCGCCGTAGATACTAACAAATTTGGTGTAATCGTCGATTTGCTTACGGGTAAGTTTCTCGTTGCCACCGGGTACTTTCAACGCGGTAACGCGGGATTTTGGATCATTGGCTGGGCCGGCGAATACTTTGAAATCCACCTCGGTAACCAGGTCTTTGATATCCACCAGTTCCAACGGGATCCGCATGTCCGGCTTATCTGAACCGTATTTGGCAATCGCTTCCGAGAACGGCATGTGATTGATTTCGGCAAACTCAACGCCAAGCAAATCTTTGAACAACTCACGGAACATACCTTCAGTAATTTCCATGATCTGAGCTTGCGACATGAATGAAGTTTCGATGTCGATCTGGGTGAATTCCGGCTGGCGGTCAGCACGCAGGTCTTCGTCGCGGAAACATTTGGCGATTTGGTAGTAACGATCGTAACCAGCCACCATCAACAGTTGCTTGAACAACTGGGGTGATTGCGGCAACGCAAAGAATTTACCGTCATGGGTGCGCGATGGCACCAGATAATCGCGCGCGCCTTCCGGAGTAGCACGGGTCAGGATTGGAGTTTCAACATCAAGGAAGCCATTGCGATCCAGATAGTTGCGGATCACGCTGGTAACTTTACTGCGGAAGCGCAAGTTTTTTTGCATTTCGGTGCGGCGCAAATCGAGGAAGCGGTACTTCAAACGGGTCTCTTCACCTACGTTGGAGTATGAATCCAATGGGAAAGGCATGGTTTCCGCTTCGTTCAAAATGGTCAGTGCAGTACCGTATACCTCGATCTCACCAGTCGACATGTTCGGATTAACTGTTGACGGTGCACGGGCGCGAACTTTACCAGTCAGTTGCAATACATATTCGCCACGCACTTTATCGGCCAAGGCGAAATTCTCTTTGGCATCGGGATCGAACACTACTTGCACAATACCTTCGCGGTCGCGCAGGTCGATAAAGATCACACCACCGTGATCACGACGACGATCCACCCATCCGCAGAGGGTCACTTCTTGATCGATAAACGAGGCATTTAAAGCGCCACAGTATTGGCTGCGCATAGCAAGTTCCTGATATTTAAAGTTTTAATAAGAATTAATGTTATCTAAAAATTAACTGGCGGTACTGGTTCCAGAGCTGGATGCCGGACTGGAACTGCCGGTATCGCCAGCAAGGTTCTTTTTCTTGCCCGATTTAAAATCAGTCTCATACCAGCCGCCGCCCGACAGACGGAAACCCGCCGCTGAAATTTGTTTTTTCAGGCTTGCTTTGCCACATTCAGGGCAATCCACTAGCGGGGCGTCGCTCAGCTTTTGCAGGGCTTCAAGGCCATGGCTACAGGATTCACATTGGTATTCATAAATAGGCATGTCTATCACCTTAAATTACACGATTAGCTAAAAAGGATACCAAGACCCAAAAGGGTCGCGATTGTAACGCAAAACCCCTGCGGCGAAAACCGCGCCTTTCTAAACGGAGCGAGAACCGCATCGTTAATAACAGGGGGTTGGAACGGCGCGAGAAGATATAGGTACAGGCGCGCGAATTTAAAGGGAATGAATTACGGAATCTGTGAGTGCCGCATACGCGCCTGGACGCGCGATGCATGCTTGACCACCCAGGCAGGCATAGCTTTTTCATATTGACGTGGATTGGGCAACATGACTGCCATACGCGCCGCCGACGACGGACCTATTTGCGCGGCTGGCACCCGGTAGTAATGGCGCGCCGCCGCATCCGCTCCAAAAACACCATTGCCCCACTCCACCACATTTAAATACACCTCCAGAATGCGGCGCTTATCCCACAACAACTCGATCATCAGCGCGACGATTGCCTCCTCCGCTTTACGCACATAGGAACGGGAAGGAGATAAAAACAGGTTTTTGGCGAGCTGTTGGGTAATCGATGAACCACCGGCAACCGACTTTCCTTTGCGCTGGTTCTTTTTCAAGGCCTGTTCGATCCCGCGCAAATCAAACCCTTGGTGCTGCATAAAGCGATCATCCTCAGCCGCAACCACTGCGCGTTTCAGATGGGATGAAATATGCCCATAATCCACCCATTGATGCTTCAGTTTTGCTTTGGGATTTGTCTCGCGCAGCTCATCCAGCCGGATTGACATGAAGCTGGTCTCGCCAGGATTTATCCACTTCCATACGAGGATATGGGCAAATAGCCACAGCTGATAAGCCAGTAATAGCAATAGCAACCACTTCAGGACTCGCCTGCTGGTACGCCAGAACTTTTTCATCGGCACATCACCGGACTTGCTCTTGTTGCTGAACGCGCTGCTTCATTGCTTCGGCAGCAGCGCGGGCTTTGTCGAGCGCAGACTCTGGTAAAGATTGCTGCTCTGTTGTATGCGATATTGCTCTCTGCCCAGCAACCGGGCCAGTTTCTTCCGGTGCAGAAATGGCATTACGTGTATCGACCTCGATTTGTTGGGCTCCGTTGGCGACAGGCCTATCGCCAAAATGGACTTGGCCATTTGCGTCTGTCCATTTATAAACTGTGGTGGGCACCGCTGGTTCCGGTTTGGAAACTTTATCCGATACTGTTTGCACCGCTTGTGTGGCGTCGGCCGCTAATTGGTCGGGTGAAAAAAGTTCGCGCAAATCGACCAGCCAATCCTCACCCATGCGCTCGCGCATGTCGCGCAACGGCATTTGTCCGGTCTTGAGATAAATCAGGTAATTGCCGATAAAAAACACGAACAACACAACAATGAGGGATTTAAACAACAGACGCTTCATATAACTCCTGAATAAGATAATTCAACATCGGACCAATCCACTGGCTTAGCGAAGATCTACACCGATGCTGTTACCTTCATAAACAAGCGGCAAGAATTGCAGCGAACTCGCGCAAACCGGACTGCGCGAGCGTCCGGTTGCCAAATCAAATTCAATACCATGCAGAGGGCAACGCAGGTAATTATTATTACTAGTGGCATAGGTTAAGGGTGCACCCGCATGGGGGCAATGGTTTTTGATCAAACAGGTCTTGCCATTCTCCTGTATCAAAAGGAGATCCTGGCCAGCAAGCTTGACCGGTTTGCGATAACCATCGTAAAGCTGGTGCAACTTTTCCAAGGCAACAAAAGGCATGACTAATCCTCATTCGCACAGTAGGCAGACGATGCCATTCTGGCGATTTATCCGGCAGGACGCCAGAGGCGCAGACTTATCCGACAAATTCTAGCCACAAATGCCAGGCAACCAGATAGAATGGCGCCATCTACCGGCGTAAACGTATGGCACCGTTTATGCTCTAATTTACATTGCTTGATATTCGGTACGTTCTTGAACTTTTATGCGGCAGCTTTGTTATGACCGATCCACTCTATCTGGAGCGTTTAAAGCAGTTATCGACGCGCCTGGTATCCCTGCAAAAACCGATTCGTATTCTTGATGCCATCAAGTGGCCGCAGGGGATTGAGCAGCGCTTTCGCGAACACCAAGGTAAAGAACTACCGGCGCTGGGAGCTGATTTTTACCAGCGCCAACCGCTGGCATTTGAACCGGGTACCGTCAGTCAATTATTAAAAGAATTAAAAGAATCGTCATTGAGTTATTGCGTTATCGCGGCACCCACCAGTTTGGCCATTTCAGTCGCCAACTCTATGGCTCGGCGAGCGATAACCTGCGCGGCGATCGCAAGACCTTGCGCCAAATGGGCGAGCGCTTGTGCCATATTTTTTCGCTGCCAGCGGTAGAACATTTGAATCGCCCCTACACTAACCACATCAGCTCTGAAGAAGCGGTCAATGTGTTACGCGAACGCATGACCGAATACTTCGGTGCAGGCGAAGTGCGGGTACAGATCAGCGACGATATAGTTTCGGATGCGTCCGCCGGCGGCGATTGTATTAAGGTAAATCGTCGCGCATTTTTTTCGGAATTGGATTTGCAAGTACTGGAAGTACATGAAGGCTGGGTGCACATTGGCACTACGCTTAATGGCCGTG
>JAJQJO010000292.1 GCA_021323495.1 Cellvibrio sp.
TGGCTTCACTCGCCCGCGTGTTTCGACCCGCACGCGCAAAGTGCCGCGACGGCTGATTACCCGCACTTCACTACCGCGCCGGAAACCCATTGCTTCAGCATCTTCATGATTCATATACACCAGCGCGTTGGGCACGGCCAAATGTAATTCCTCGACGCGATTGGTCATAGTGCCGGTGTGCCAGTGCTCCAATACCCGGCCCGTGCTAAGCCAGAAAGGATATTCGGCATCGGGCGATTCGGCCGGCGGTTCGTAGGGCAGCGCAAAAATAATCGCGCGCTTATCCGGCTTGCCATAAAACTGTACGCCCGTGCCTTTTTCCACATAGGGGTCATGGCCTTCGCGATAGCGCCAGCGAGTTTCTTTGCCGTCCACCACCGGCCAACGCAAACCGCGCGCATGGTGGTAATCGTCAAAGTTGGCGAGATCGTGGCCGTGGCCGCGGCCAAAGCGGGCGTATTCTTCAAACAAGCCTTTTTGCACGTAAAAACCAAAGGCATCGGCTTCGCTATTTAAATAGGCAGCATCGCGTTCGCTGTTGGGAAATTTATCGATCTGGCCGTTGGCAAATAAAACCTCGAATAAATTTTTGCCTTTGTATTCCGGCGCTTTGCTGAGTAAATCAGCGGGCCAGATATCGTCTACCTTGATGCGTTTGGAAAATTCCATCAACTGCCACAAATCCGATTTGGCATCGCCCGGTGCGTTCACCAATTGGTGCCAGAACTGTGTGCGTCGCTCGGCATTGCCGTAAGCCCCTTCTTTTTCCACCCACATGGCGCTGGGCAAAATTAAATCCGCCGCTTGTACCGATACAGTCGGGTAGACATCAGACACCACCACAAACGCATTGGGGTTGCGCCAGCCGGGTAAAATTTCCTGCGCGATATTCGGCCCGGCCTGCATATTGTTGGATACTTGCGTCCAATAAAAACGAATCACGCCGTCTTTTAATTTGCGACTTTGTTTTACCGCGTCGAAGCCGACTTTATCGGGAATAGTGCCCGCTGGTAATTTCCAGATTTCTTCGGCCTTCGCACGATGTTTGGGGTTGGTGACTAATAAATCTGCCGGTAATCGATGCGAAAAAGTACCTACCTCGCGCGCTGATCCGCAGGCCGAAGGCTGGCCGGTTAACGAGAAGGGACTATTGCCCGGTTCGGCAATTTTGCCGGTGAGCAAATGCAGGTTGTACACCATGTTATTAGCCCAGACACCACGGGTGTGCTGGTTAAAACCCATAGTCCATAACGACATCACTTTTGTTTTGGGATTTGCGTAAATTTCAGCGAGCTTCAATAAGTGATCTGCGGGTACGCCGGTTTCTTTGGCGGTGCGTTCCAGGGTGTAGGGTTTTACAAAATTGGCAAAATCCTCAAAAGTAATATCGCTCCAGGTATTGGCTTTGTCAGCGCCTTTGGCTTTTTTCTGGCGCTCGTCTTCAGGGCGCAGCCCGTAACCAATATCATCTTGCCCTTTGGCAAAACGTGTGTGGTTTTTGACAAAATCCTGATTCACTTTTCCGCTTTGGATAATGTGGTTGGCGATGTAATTCAAAATATACAAATCGGTGTTCGGTTTAAAAATCAAGGGCACATCGGCCAACTCAAAACTGCGCGTTTCATAGGGCGATAGCACCGCGACTTGTACATGGTCAAACGACATGCGGCGGTCAGTGATGCGGCTCCATAAAATCGGATGCATTTCCGCCATGTTGGAGCCCCAGAGCACAAACGCATCCGCTGCTTCAAAATCGTCGTAACAGCCCATGGGTTCATCCATGCCAAAGGTGCGCATAAAACCCATCACCGCCGAGGCCATACAGTGGCGTGCATTCGGGTCGAGATTATTGGTGCGCAAGCCGCCTTTCATTAATTTACTCGCGGCGTAAGCTTCCCACACCGTCCACTGGCCGGAGCCAAACATAGCGACGCTTTCAGGGCTATGGTCGCGAATCGCAGCCGTTAATTTTTCGGCCATCACATCAAACGCTTGCTCCCAGCTGATGGGGGTGAACTTGCCATTTTTATGGTATTTGCCATCGGTCATGCGCAACATGGGTTGATGCAAACGATCGCTGCCGTACATGATTTTGGAAAGGAAATAACCTTTTGCACAATTCAAGCCGCGATTCACTTCTGCTTTCACATCGCCATGGGTTGCTACCACGCGATTGTCTTTGGTGGCGACCATGACGCCGCAGCCCGTACCGCAAAAACGGCAGGGCGCTTTGTTCCATTTCAGGCTGGTCAATTCGCGGTTGGTAATTAAATTGCTGGCGCTCGCTGGCAGGGGTAAACCAATCGCAGCAGCGGCAACAGCAGCGGCATTGGCTTTGGCAAAGAGGCGGCGGGTGATGTTCATACGTCCTGTTCCTCGGTGTCTATTTTATCAAGGGGCGATCTAGCAACAGCTACGTTATCGAGGGCTAACTCATCAAGCGCAATTTGTTCGTGATACACCAGCGCCGCATTGAGCACACCGTCGTGCGCACGCAGTTCATCGAGTATCCGGATGATCTCCTGCTCATCATCGCTTTCGGTCACCAGCACTAATTTCCCTTGCGCGCTTTCAGCATGGATTTCAATATTGTTAAAGCCGGCGAGCCAGTGTTTGAGTGGCAGCATTTTCTCAGGGCGCACATGCGCAATTAAACTGGCGATATGCAAATGCGTGGGTGGGGCGTTCATATGTTCGGTGGCGATCAATTGGTGGTGCATAACCTGTCTCCTGCTAACGCGTTTTTCCGTTTCAGTTTTTTGGCAAAAACAGAATTAACCCGCGCCCGGTGGCCCAGCGATAAGTTGATAAAACCAAATGGAAAAGCCCATGGCACTGACCAGCGCCACCGTTAAAATGGGAAAGAGAAAAACGATAATAAAAATAAACAAACGCCACTCCCGCTTTTTTTGTTGTGTTTGTTCTGCGGTCAGTAATGGCTGCTGGGCGGGTAGAGATTGGCTGGTATTGTCCTGCATTGGCTGGCTCCCGAGGGTTATTGCTAACTCCGGTATTTAGCCTAGTGTGATTCAGGGATATTGCAAAATGGTAATCGCACACAATTGATCCATATCAATTGCGTGCAACTTTTTGCTGATTAAAAAAATAATTGTTATTCGCCAGGCAGGTTGCGCGTGAGGTAGCGTTCTATTGCCCGAGTTGCAGCGATAAATCCAAAGGTGCCCGTCACCATTACGCTGGAACCAAAACCGCCCGCGCAATCCAGTTTCACACCGTCGGCCAGCGCCTGTTTATCCATGCACACACTGCCATCGGGTTGTGGGTAGACCATTTGCTCGGTGGAGTAGACGGCGTCGACGCGGAATTTGCGGTTTTTATCGCGCGCAAAATTATGGTGGCGATAAAGTTGTGTGCGCACTTTGGCGAGCATGGGGTCGCTGATGCTGCGACCCAGGTCATCCACCGTCACCGCCTGCGGATTGCGTTTACCGCCCGAGGAGCCAATGGTGATCAGACGGACTTTTATTGCCAGGCAATAGGCGACCAGACGCGCTTTTAAATGCGCGGCGTCAATCGCATCGATCACTACATGGTGCCGTTGGCCGATCAGGTTTTTCATATTGTCCTGATCGATAAAATCCTCAATCGAATGGATGATTAATTCGGGATTGATATCGCGCAAGCGCTCGGTAATCACCTGGTTTTTGGGTCGACCGAGATTGGATCGCAGCGCATGCGATTGGCGATTGGTATTGGTGACGCAGACCTCGTCCATCTCGATCAGCGTCAACTCGCCCACGCCCGAGCGCGCCAATGCTTCTGCCACCCAGGTGCCTACGCCGCCCAGGCCAATCACCGCGAAATGTGCATTGTTAAGCAGGGGCAGGGCGGCCTGTCCATAGAGGCGACCAACGCCGCCAAAGCGCTGCAAATATTCGGGGGAAACGGGTCTGGTCATAACTGGCTCATCGTAAAAAAAATGGTGCATGTGCAGGTGGCGGCTTTTTAGCGGAGATGGACTGTGAACGCAAGCGTTGTCGGCCGGTAATATTGGCGCCCTCTGCTACACTCAATAGGCATCAAGGAACCATTAGACCTGTTTAATGAAGAGTGCTCCATGAATAGAACATTTTCAGCAACTGTTTATCTGATCGATGACGACAGTATCACCCTGGAATTAATGAGCGGTATCGTAGAATCCACCGGTGTTGAACCCGTGTGTTTTAGCGATGCCGAAGCCTTTCTTGCGGCTTATTCGCCGCGTCCCTGTGAGTGTGTTATTTCCGATATGCGCATGCCTGGCGTAAGCGGTTTGCAGTTGCACAAAGCCTTGCAGGTGCGCTATGCCGTGCCGCCGCCACTGATTATCGTGACTGGATATGCCGAGGTCAGTGCGGCAGTGGAGGCGATGAAACAGGGTGCATTCGATTTTGTCGAAAAGCCCATCAATGGCCACCAATTCCTTGAGAAACTGCAAACAGCGCTCTCGCTCAGCCGTCAACTACACCAGCGGCGGCTGCAACTGGCCACAAGGGAGGCGCGCATTGCGCTGCTCACACCCAAAGAACAGGAAATCCTGCAGGCGGTACTCGACGGCCTACCCAGCAAAGATATCGCTGGCAAACTCAACCTGAGTGTGCGCACCGTGGAAAATCACCGCGCGCGTATTATGGAAAAACTGCGGGTCAACTCTGCGATGGAACTGATGCGCGATTTTATGTTGTCTGCCGCTGTTCGTTAGGCTCCGCCTTCAGTTCTGGTAACTGCTTTTTGCCAGTTCACTTCTGGTTTACGCAGATGGGAATCGATTTTCCCGTTAAAAAAATTCCTTAAAACGACAGCCGATCAACTTTTATTTTGTTTTTAGGGTTTTCGGTTGCAATTAGACCTAGCGCCTCTCTGACCTTCCGGTCGACAAATTGGTTATTTGAATCTGCGACAGTCAGATTTCCGGAATATAGTAATACAGTCTGCAATTCTTCCCCTTTAAGTTGCAAGAATATGTCTTTCCAGTCATTTACAGTCAGCGTTGCTATTACCGGCATGTCCCATACTTGGGGCCTACCACCTGCGGCAATTCTTAACAGTATTTCCATAGGCTGTAACGAAGGCGGTGGCTGATTCAAAATTGACAGT
>JAJQJO010000293.1 GCA_021323495.1 Cellvibrio sp.
ATTTTTGTTGCAAGGTCTGGGTAAACGCCATTGGAAAATCGGACAAATGTGCGATAACAATTCACCGCGCGTTGAAGGCACCCGGTTAAAAATCCTGAGCGAATTCCACACTACGGATGAATGGGTCGTTGAACCTGGCGATATGCTGTATATCCCACCCGGTATTGCCCATTGGGGCAACGCGCAGGGCGAGGATTGCATGACCTATTCGATTGGTTTTCGCGCCCCCAGCCACGCCGATATTATTTCGGAGATCGGTCAGGAAGTTGCGCTTTCAATTGCTGATGATTTGCGTTTTAGCGACCCGGATTTAAAATTGCAAAACAACCCCGGTGAGATCGGTGCAGAAGCAATCGCACAAGTGCAGAAAATTTTGCAGCAGCATTTAACAGCAGAAAATATCGCCCACTGGTTCGGTAAATTTATGACCGAACGCAAATACCTTGATCACACTGATGAAGAGCCGTTGGACATAGATGCGGATGAATGGCAATCAGCATTGACCGATGGCGAGTTGCTCTGGCGTCATCCGTCTGCCCGCCTCGCCTTCCACAGCGATGCCAACGGCACCCTGCTGTTTGCCGATGGCGAAGCTATTTGCTGCTCGCGCGAACTGGCTGAATTGGTATGCAAAGAAGTGGAGATCAGTTGGCGCGAGCTGAAAGAATTGGTGCAAGATCCACAAAACCGTACGGCGATTACCCAGCTTGTAAATCAGGAAACGTTGTTGGTAGATGAATAGACATGCTTCATACAATCACTCCCACCCGCTGGCAACTCCATCAAGCAGATTTGATCAGAATCCGCACCGAAGTTTTCATGCAAGAACAGCAAGTTCCTGCGGCAGATGAGTGGGATGGATTGGATGATCAAGCGGTTCACTTCCTGGTCTTATCTGCCACCGGTGTCGCGATAGGCTGTGCACGATTATTACTTGAAATATCCAGTGAGCAACAACGTTATCACATAGGTCGGGTTGCCATCCTCAAACCCTTTCGCAACCAGGGTATAGGGCATCACTTGATGCAAACGGTAATCGCCTACTGCAAAATAACCGCACCCGCTAATAGTATCTATTTGCACGCGCAAATAGAGCGTCGCCATTTCTATGAAATGCTGGGTTTTATTGCACGGGATGATCAATTTATGGATGCAGGAATTCCCCATATCAGTATGTATTTAGCGCAGTAAGAGGAGCTATCAAATGGCCGAACAATCATCAGCAAGTGAAACTTTATGGTTGCTGGATGGCATTACTGACTTTCGCAGCTATAGTGAACAATTAATAAAACAAAGCCGCCGCTCGATTGCCATCCTTACACGCGATCTCGATGCACTGGTCTATGGCACCCCTGAGTGTGTGCAACAATTATCGGATTTCGTGCGCTCCAGCCGCAATGCGCAAGTACAAATTCTTATTAAAGACACCAAGCCCGCTATTGAAACCGGTCATTTATTAACTAAGCTTGCGCAACGGCTATCATCCAAAATCCTTGTGCGCAAAATGACCCAGGAGCCCAATAATAAAGAAATGGGCTTTATGTTGGGTGACACAGATAAATTACTTTATAAAAATGATGATGCATTGCACCGTGGTTTTTTTAACAATGCGGCGGCAAGTGAGATAAAGGGCTTACGTGAAGAATTTAATTACCTTTGGCAATACAGCGAACCGGAGCCAGAATTTCAGTCGCTGCATATCTAATGGCCAACCAGCCACAAAAACTGTTGCCTAACTTCACAACCCGTAAAAAAAGCACTTTTTACCGAAAAAGCAGCATATTTTTTGTTGCCGATTAGTTTTTTATCCTATATATATAGCGTCAATCCGCATTTGGGCGTGCTTGAGCCTAGAAATGCAGGGCTTTTTGTTTTAAAAGTTGTTGTACGGGTATTGCCGGAATCAAGCAGACTCTGCAATTCACGTTGTTATACGGTAACTAAACGTTATCACTACACGAGCGTCTTTGTTCAAAAGATAAACATACCCACTCTTCATCAATAAATAGAAGGAATCCAAAATGGCTGCCAAAAAACCTGCTGCCCCAAAAGCTGCTCCAGCGAAAAAAGCACCTGCTGCCAAAGCTGCCGCTCCTAAAGCCGCACCCAAAGCTGCTCCTAAAGCTGCTGCTAAAAAAGCACCAGCACCGAAAGCGGCTGCTAAAAAAGCACCTGCTGTCAAAGCTGCCCCAGCTGTTGTTAAACCAATTGCTGAACGTCAAAACAAAACCCAAATGTTGCAACAAATTGCAGATGCAACCGAGCTGAGCAAAAAACAGGTTCAAGCTGTATTGGATGAGTTGACCAACGTTATTGAAGGCCACGTCAAGAAGAAAGGCATTGGCGAATTCGTATTGCCAGGTCTGCTGAAAATCACTACCGTGAAAAAACCAGCTACCAAAGCTCGCAAAGGTATCAATCCTTTCACTGGCGAAGAAGTGATGTTCAAAGCAAAACCAGCAAGCACCTCGGTAAAAGTACGTCCGCTGAAAAAACTGAAAGAAATGGCTGTTTAATACACTCGCTTCTTGTATAAAAAACCCCGCACTTGAATAAAGTGCGGGGTTTTTATTTCACTGCGGAATTGTAGCTCCAACACAACAGATCACTAAAGAATCTTAAAGCCCTCACCTACCAGCGCATTTTGCAGACGCTTGATACGCTCGGCAAAAGCCTCTACAGAATATTCTTTTGCGGGCAATTTCCCCCAAATCGGTTGCGGCCATGCAAGATCGTCGGTAAAACGCGCAATATGGTGGATATGAAGTTGGCGCACCACATTTCCCAGCGCCGCTACATTCATTTTATCGGCATCAAAAACGCTGGTCATGACCTCCGATAAACGACAGGATTCGCGAATAAGCTGCAACTGTTCTTCTTCACCGAGATGATGGATCTCATAAACATCCTCACGCTTGGGTACCAGGATACACCAGGGATAATTTGCATCCCGGCTTAGCAACAATAACGACAAATCGAATTCGCCAATGACTTGGGAATCCTGGGCGAGACGGGGATGAAGTTCAAACATGATTGCCTTCCTTTAATTTGATAGCGTTCGTTCAATGACTTTAGTTAAGCAGATAGACACGTGATATTTAACAACATACACGCGTGATATTTAACAAGATAGACGCGTGATATTTAACAAGATAGGCACCTGATGAGCCAGGGCGCTATACCAATAACACCAACCGCCGTAGAATAAGCGACTTTTGAACCCCATTATAGCTACCAAGAAGTCATAACTATGCGTTCCAGCCGATTTTTAATTGCCACCCTCAAAGAAACGCCTTCCGATGCGGAAGTGATCAGCCATCAATTAATGCTGCGTGCGGGCATGATTCGCAAAATGGCCTCGGGCCTATATAACTGGCTGCCCGTAGGCTTGCGGGTATTGCGCAAGGTCGAAAGAATTGTCCGCGAAGAGATGAATAAATCCGGCGCCATGGAAGTATTGATGCCTGTAGTACAACCCGCAGAGCTCTGGGAAGAATCCGGCCGCTGGCAACAATATGGCCCTGAATTACTGCGCATGAACGATCGCCATGATCGCCCTTTCTGCCTCGGCCCTACCCATGAAGAAGTCATCACTGATTTGATCCGTCACGAAATTAAAAGCTACAAGCAATTGCCAGCCAATTTTTACCAGATCCAAACCAAATTCCGCGATGAAATACGCCCCCGTTTTGGTGTAATGCGCTCGCGCGAATTCATTATGAAAGACGCCTATTCCTTCCATACCAGCACTGAATCATTGCAAGAAACCTATGATGTGATGCACGCGACCTATTGCAGCATATTTACCCGTTTGGGTTTGCAATTCCGTCCGGTATTGGCCGATACCGGCTCCATTGGCGGTGCCTTTTCCCATGAGTTCCACGTACTCGCCGACAGCGGTGAAGACGATATCGCCTTCAGCAACGCGAGCGACTACGCTGCAAACATCGAAAAAGCCGAAGCACTGCCTCCATCAACATCACGCCCTGCAGCGCAACATGTCATGCAAGAAGTGGCAACCCCGGGCAAGCACAGTATTGACGAGGTCAGCGAATTCCTGAAAGTTAGCCCACAACAGACTGTCAAAACCCTGATTGTGCTGGGTGAAATGCGCGCGGATAAAACCCAACCACTCGTTGCCCTGGTGCTGCGTGGTGATCATGAATTGAATGAAATCAAGGCAGAAAAATTGACTGGTATTGCCGCTCCGTTGACGCTCGCACCAGAAGCCCGTATCAAAGCGGAATTGGGCGTTGGAATTGGCTCAATCGGCCCGGTAGGCCTGAAGATTGCGGTAATTGTTGACCATTCTGCAGCGCACCTGGCTGATTTTGTCTGCGGTGCCAACAAAGATGGATTCCATCTGACCGGCGTCAATTGGGAGCGCGATGCAACAGCCCCAATGGTTGCTGACATCCGCAATGTAGTGACCGGTGATCCAAGCCCCTGTGGCAAAGGCACACTGGAAATTAAACGCGGTATCGAAGTGGGCCATATTTTCCAACTCGGCACCAAGTACTCCGAAGCCATGAAAGCCAAGGTATTGGATGTTAATGGTAAAGAGCAAACCATGGTGATGGGTTGCTACGGCATTGGTGTAACGCGCGTTGTTGCTTCGGCGATTGAACAAAATTTTGATGAGAACGGCATTATTTGGCCAGATTCAATTGCTCCCTTCCATATTGCAATTGTGCCGATCAATATGAATAAATCCCCCGCGGTTGCCGCCAAGTGCGAAGAGCTTTACGCACAGCTGCAAAGCGCTGGTTTCGATGTATTGCTGATGGATGAAGACAAAGCCCGCCTCGGCACCATGCTGGCCGATACCGATTTGATGGGCATTCCCCATCGTGTTGTTGTGGGTGATCGCGGTTTGGAAGCTGGCAGTATCGAGTACAAGGGCCGTCGCGATACCGAAAAACAAGAAATCCCGGTCAGCAGCATTGTGGATTTCCTGAAAGCCAATGTGAAGGCCTAACCGACCACTATGCGATCCTCATATCCCCTTGGGGATCGCATTTATTAATCCTGCGACCACAAATATCATTACAATAATTTTAAATACCACCCAATACCAAAAGTCGTACTTTTTCCAT
>JAJQJO010000016.1 GCA_021323495.1 Cellvibrio sp.
GATAGAGCTTCGTGCGCATATAAACATTTATATGCGCTATTTTGTCATTATCAGCTGCGTCATTTAGGAATGGATTCAACAGTCACTGCCAGCGCCTCGGTAAAGGTCAGGTCAACCAGGTCACCAGCTTTTAAGCTGGCGATAAATTTTTGTGCCGCAGGATCTTTTACTTGTACGACACGGACATAACCATCAGGGCCGCTAAAGGTAACGGTATTGTTTGTTTTGTCCACAGACTGGATCGCAACGGTAGTCGTCGTGACACTGCCAACACCTCCGCCCGGTTTGGCGCCCGGTTCTGCACGGCCTAAAACTGCCGCCTCTTCTACAGCGGTCAGATCTGTTGGCGTGCCTTTCGGCCGAACCGCTGCGCCAATCGATTCGTAATAGCGTACTACCACTTGGTCGCCCACTTTTATCTGCGCCAGGTTGCGCACTTCATCTGGCACCTCAATCGTTGTTCCGCCGCCGTCAGAACTCCGCAGTGATATCAAGCGTTTTTTTGTGTCGATAGCAGTTACGGTCGCCGAGACAGTTTCCAGATTTTCCACCGTAACAGGATCGGCTGGTGCGGAGGTGCAGCTGACCAAAAAGGCCACTGCGGCTAGGCAAAACACAAGCTTGGATTTGGACATCATCGGCATTCTCCTGAAGCGATTAAGGGATAAATAAAACGGGCATTTTATTTGACGGCTCGTCGCTGAGCTTGATGAATAATAGCAGCATATATTTTGAAAGCTTTTGGCAGCGAAAAATAAATTCATTTTTGCAGCCAAAACCTCACTGGCTAGTTTCCAGATGCTGGCTGATGATGTCCTGAATCTGGCGTTGGGTGCTATCGAGCGAGCGTAGATCTTCAGCCAGTTTTGTACATGCGAGAACGCTTGAATTAAGCGACCATCGAAATTCTTTTTCTGGAGTGTCAGTTGGGCGGTAATCTGTAGCGGCTGGAATAGTTGGGCTGAGTCGACGCTCCAACGGCCCGGTTTGTGCGCTCAGTTCATCCAATAATACGGGAGTTATTGCCAGCTGGTCGCAGCCCGCCAGTACCTGTATTTGCATCATGCTATTAAAACCGGTACCCATGATGCGTGTAGGGTAGCCGAAATATTTATAGTGTTGGTAAATCGAATAGAGGGTTGCTACGCCGGGATCATTAATACCCGCGTAATCCACGTCGGGTTCATGGGTTTTATACCATTCGGAGGTCGAGCCGACGGGAATTGAAATCTCGAATATACCTGCATCAGCGCAAGCTTGTGCCTGAATAAAACCGTATATAAAAACGAGGCTGCAATTTATCCCCCCTCGCTCCAATTGCCGGGCAGCTTGAATGCCTTCCCAAGTGGCCGGGATTTTAATTAAAAGACGGGATTGATCAATACGTAAATTGCGATAAATGCCTTCCAGCTCCCGCACCCTATTAATAATCCCCTCAGCATCAAACGATAAGCTTGCATCAATATCAATCGCTATGCGGCCGGGGATATACTTTAGAATTTCTACACCGATGCTGGCTGTCAGTTTGGTAATAATGGCCTTTTTATAATCGTAACCCCAGCGTTCATCCCGCGCTAATTCTATCGCTTTTTGAATGAGATGCTCGCTGTGTGGTTGTTGGAGTGCTGCCAGTATTTGTGCTGAATCAATATTTACATCGGTGGGCGAAAACTTTTTAATGGAATCGATATCGATGCAATCCCCGGTAATCGAATTCATGGATTTTAATTGTTTCAATAAATCTGGCATTGTTAATCCTTGTTGTAAGTGTCGCTAGTGATATCGGCCATGCATCATGTGGTGCTGGGTGAGCCTACATTATCATCATGCAACGCTATAAACGCAAAAACCCGCCGAAGCGGGTTTTTTAGTTTTACCGAATCCCATCCCTGATCTCTTGGTTAATACACCAGGGTTTGCATCGCGTGTGCCGGGATGTTTATGGTGGTCTCTTCATTGCCGACGTAGAAGCGATAGCTGATCGCCGCATCGGTATTGTTCATAACGATGGTAGCGAGTTTGTTGTCTGCGTTCAGGAATGAGGTGGTTTGCAATAGGCTGCGGCTGGCTACAGCGCTTACGCGTTTTGCATCGGGGCGAATAAATTTGGAGAAGTGGCCGAGGTAGTAGTAGCTCGGGGTGTAAATCAATTCACCGTTATTTTCATGGATAGGTGCGAAGCAGAAATTGCCGACATGGTTCGGCCCGCCAGTGTTGTCGAGCAAAATGTTCCAATCAGTCCAGGCCACCGCGCCGGAATTAAAATCGTTAATCAATGAATCTCCATAGCGTTCGGCGTTGGGCCAGTAGTGATAGCGTTCGGCATTGAATTTTTCTACGGTTGCCTCAGTGAGCAACAGGTTTACGTTGGGGTAAGCTTTGGATACCTCAGCTACGTTGTTGTACAGCGGCTTGGCACCGGTCCAGGTTTCGTACCAGTGGAAGCCAACCCCCCATACATATTTTGCTGCGTCAGGATCGCTCATGATGGTGTTAACGCGATGCACAATTAAATCGCGGTTGTGATCCCATACGATAATTTTTTTATCGCCCAGGCCTGCTTTTTCCATCACCGGGCCGAGATGATTCTTCAGGAAATCGCGCTCTTCTTCGGCGGTGAAAATCATCGATTCCCAGGTTTGTTTGGCCATGGGTTCGTTTTGTACGGTGATACCCCAAATCGGGATACCTTCTTTTTCATAAGCTTTAATAAACCGGGTGTAATAGGTGGCCCAGGCATTGTTGTATTCAGGCAATAATTTCCCGCCTTGCAACATGCGGTTAGTGTCTTTCATAAACGCAGGCGCACTCCAGGGGCTTGCGTAGGTGGTAATTTTTCCACCGGCGGCTTTGATGGCCGCTTTCAGCATTGGCAAACGATATTTTTGATCGTGCTTGATGCTGAAGGTTTTTAATTCTTTATCACCTTCCTCGATATAGGTGTAACTGCCGCTGCTAAAATCAGAGCTGTGAATAGTCGTTCTGAGCAGGCTGTAGCCGATACCGTCTTTTTTATCGTAATAGGCTTTTAAAAACTCTGCTTTTTTCTTGTTACTTAACTTCGCAAAAGTTTCCGCACTTGCATCGGTAATTGCACCGCCAATACCCAAAAAGGTTTGGTATTGTTTGGTGGGATTAACATAAATAGCGATGTCGGTTTCAGGGTTTTGTTGCGCGGGTTTAAAACTGAGCGTGTCGGTGAGACTCAGTTTTTGATTGGTGTCTTTTGCTGTAGTGTAAACACTCAATGTTTTGGTGCCCGCCTTGGTATCTGTAGCATAAGTATCGGCGGCATAAACCCCAAGACTGGGGCTGGCAATCGCAAGTGCGATTATTAATTTTTTAAGGTGTTTATTCATGCGTGAGTTCTCTTGTTTTTGGATAAATATTTAAGTTGGATACCCGCATAAACGGATATCCAACTTGGGGTCTACTGCTTTTTAATTTCAAACCAATTGAGATTCCATTCTTTGCCAATTGAGCGGAAGCGCAGCGTGTGGTTGCCTGCACTTAAGGCAAAACCCGCACTGGTTTTGGTGATATAGGTTTGCCAGCCACCCGTTGCGGCAATCGCCTGGGTGTCGACGACTACATCATCAATCAACACTTCAAAACCGGTGCTGCCAGTATTGGTCGCCAGGCGATAATCAATTGTGTAATTGCCAGCGGTTTCTGCCTTGATTTTAAATTCAATAAAATCGCCCGCATCAAAGTGGCCGACATTGGTTCCTCCGCCAGTGTCACCACTGGTTTCAGTTTGGACGCCGTTCATCGCGGTGAATTCTTCAGCTTCAATTTTTGCCGGCACTGCGACAAACAACAGTTGGGTATTGGCGGTGTTGCTGGCATAACCTTCGGCGATGCTGTTTTTGGCGGTGACCGAGTAGTAGTAGGTTTCGTCTTCACTAACGTTGATATTGGTAAAGCTGGTGGCGATGAGGCCTTCAGCTACCAGGGTTCCTTTTGCTCCTGCACTGGTCGCGCGGTAAACGTTGTAAGTGATCCCGTTGCCTGCAACCGCCACCCAGTTCAAAGTGACATCGGTGCCGGTTTGGATCAGGGTGAGATTGGTTGGACGCTCGGGATAATCAAATACGTTATTGTGTTCATCGGTCACCAGCCATTTGGCCAAACCAGCGTTTACCTCGTAACCAACATCGCCATAGCTTTTGAACAGCGCTTCGATTTCTTCAACCGGTGCGGTGGTGAAATCCACTTTGCCCGCGTTATCCACCACATCTTTTCCGGCGACGGGCGCGTCTTCGATCAAATAGATTTCGGCCCAGGTATTCACGCTGCCATTGCCTTTGAATACCCCGGTGAAATCGTAAGTCTGGCCGCCTTTGAGTATGATCTGCTGGTACAGCGCGCCGTTAATTTCACCGGTCACGCCGTCGGGACGGGTGATATGCAGGACTGCGCCCTCACTGCCGGTGGGTGCTTTGCTGATGTCGGTATTGTTGTAATTAACGTTGAGTGAACCGCTGATAGTGAGTTCAGACCAGCCGCCAGTTGTACCAAAGTTACCGTTGGCGAGTAGCTCTTCGTTGGTGGTGGTATTTTTCAGGCTGATGCTATCGAAGGTTACATCCGGATTGGCTCCGCCGTTGGCGCCGGTTTTGATCACCAGATAGTAGGTTTTGTCGCCAGTGCCGCCCGCCGTAATAGTGGTGGCTTTTTTTGCACAGGCATTGGCAAACGTGGAATCCCAGTTGTTGCAATCCCAGGTGCTGGCCTTGGTGATCAGGCCGACGCCGGTATCCAGGGTGGTATTGACCTCATTAGTCACCATGCCCCAAGTGCCCTTACCTTGGCCGCCTGCAACTGAGACCAGCTTGTAAGCCCAGCTGGTAGATGCCCAATTGTATGACGCGTAGATATCGTAAGTGGCGCCACCAATTTTTCCGCCCAACTCATTTTCACCCGCGCCCGCCCCTTGCCAGGGTTGGAATTCACCCATCAGCATGGGCGTTTCAAGCGCAGTCAGGCGCGTGTTCCAATCGCACACACCGCCAGTGCCGGTTTGGCCACATTTGAGCCAATCGCGGTGGATATCAAAATGGCTATCGTTCGGCCGATCGCCAAATAGGCCGGGGTAGGGATGGAGTTCAAAGGCGACGTTGGTCATACCTTTGGCTGCCGGGTCGCCGTAGGCATCGATACTGCCGTAATGGCTAGGCAGCATGACGATATGTTTGCTATCGATTTTGCGTATGGTTTCGTACAGCTCCGTAACGCGTACAGCCATATCTTCGGCAGTTGAACCCCATGGTTCATTAAGTGGATCGTAAGCGGCGACTACGGATTCGTCTTTGTATTTGGTAGCAATTTGCTCCCACAGCCACTTGGTACGATCCTGATATTCGGCTTCAGTCCAATATTTGTTTTGGCCAGCGCACCCGGTGTGGTCATTCGGGGTTTGACCGCCAAGAGCGCCGTGCAAATCAAGGATTACATAAATACCGCGTTTTTTAGCTTCGGCGATGGACCAATCGAGGTAATGCCAGGCGTCGGCACGCAGCGTTCGAGGATTTTTTTCGTCCTCGATCACGCTCCACAAGATCGGCAGGCGTACGACATTAAATCCGAACGCCTGGAGCTGGTCCCAATCGCGCTCCTTGATCCAGTTGTCGCGGAATAATTTGATGAGGCGCTCTTTTTCTTCATAGCTGAAGCGTTTTGTGAGTTCGGCCTCAAGGGTGCACTGGTCGGTAACACCATTGCTGCCCTGGCCCATCATCCAGAATTCCTGTACCAGCCAATTGCCGAGGTTGGTGCCTTTGAGCAGGATTGGTGTACCACTGGCTTTTACCCACTTGGTGCCGTCGGTTTTGAGCATGGTCATACCTTCATCGGGGGCGACGCTGCTACTGGCTGCGCTTGAGGACGAGGGTGCTACCGATGCGACGGATGAACTTGCTGGCGTAGAGGCTCGGGTGCCTCCGTCGCCCTTACCACCGCCACATGCAATCAGGCCGATGATGCAGGTGCTGAGTAGGCCGGTTTTAAAATTAATAAAGGGGATAGTGCTGTTGGGGTTAGTCATAGCGGATTCTCTTATTGTGTTGGTATTTATTGTGTGCGGCGGTGGTTGTTTTTATTGGATCCAATGCCGCGAGAATCCTGACTGAATCATCCAGGGTTTGCGCCCGTTTAAATTTATTCGAACCGGCTCAGATTTGGTTCGACCTAAACTGGGAACCGGTTTGTCCGAACGCCAAAGCAAAAAAAGCCCCGCGCAAGCACGGGGCGCTAAACAAGTTCCAGGAAAAGGCGTTGATGTCACCACCGTGTAGTTGAAACCTCAGCCGGGTGTCACTCCGCTGTGACTGGCTTTTCCTGTAACTCCGGGGAGAGCTCTCATTTGAGAGAGGTGCGGTGATTAAACTGCAAGCAAAGCAATACCGCGTCCGGCTGCATGCAAGCGAACAAAAAAAGTGAAAAATGGTGCAGGTTTCGTTGGCGGAAATGAGACGAACGTAAGGAAGTTCAATGTAAACAAGGGGATAGATGTTTAGCAGATATCTCGCATCACTTTACAAGGTATATTCAGAACGCCAGGACCAGGCGGATGAATCGCCAGTAAGAGTTAAAATGGTGCAGCCTATGCCGGTGTAACTTTATTGGTGTAACCATACAACACCCTATTTTTTTGGTGTTTGTGACGTTTTGACACAGATTTTATTAATTATTTGTGAATATCTTTGCAATTCTGATTTTTCTTTTAAAATAAAAAATATAAAAACAGGAGAAAAATCATGAAAAAAATAATTTCAAGCAACGAGCTATTCAAAATCTTCCTCGTAGAGAAGTACGACCCGGATAATCAAACGGTAATATCGCATTACGAGCTTTTTGAAGGCAGGCATCGGCCGGTGGAAACTTTCGAATCCCTCGCTAAAGCAGAACAAACCATGGTGCAAAAAACCGAATTCTGGAAACAGCTGACCAAAAAAATACCTTTGTATTTTGAAGCGCGTTTTATCGCCTGACTTTTGTTTCGCTCGGGGGACAGCTAAAACCGGTTCCTTGTTAAGTGTCTCCAAACCTCGTGGCTCATTTCGGCGATTGCCCTTGCTAACCCACATCATGTGAATTTCAGGGCGGCGCATCCCGAGGTTCACATCAATTGCGCTACAGCTTGTAACGTAAAAAAGCCGATGCATTGCTGCATCGGCAAACAGCGGTCGTTACTTAACGGGCGTTGAGTAATGACCGGCTATGGAGAACCTGGTTGTCGTGTTTACTGTTTGGTGAGTTGCCACCAATTGATATTCCAGCCACCTTTGCGCACGAAGATTGCCAAATCTTGTTGGCCCGCTTGCAAGTTCACGGTGATTGTCGCTGTCTGCCAGTTTTGCCAGCCCCCCGTATTCGGCACTGTCACCACGCCGAGATCAGCCCCATTCCTGCTCAACACTAACGTGCCGCCAGCGTAAGGTGAAGAAACGCGCACATCCAGAGTGTAATTACCTGCAGTCGGGATATTGATCGGGTAGCTCATCCAGTCGTTGTCGTCGGTGCTGCCTGCATTAAACCCGCCCCCGGTGTCGGTGGTGGTTTCCATGCGGATGCCGCTGTGGTCCTTGAACATTTCCGCCTCAATACGTTGGCCAGTTTGCGCTTTCCAGTTCATCCAATAGGCGATGCTTTCATTGCGCACCAGTGGCTGGGTAGAGAATTGCCGGAACCAGGTTTCGATTTGCGCCGCGCTCGCGCTACTCACATTGATGCCGCTCATGCCGCCGCCGTTGCTGGAGTTGGTAATCATGCCCCAGGCCCAACTGCTGGTATCACCATTGGAGCCACCCGATGAAGTAGTTTTCCAGGCCCAATTAGTCGCTGCCCAGCCGTAGCTGTTATAGATGTCGTAGGTTTTGCGGGTCATCTGGCCACCGTAGCTGCCGAGCAGGGTCCAGGGTTGGAATTCGCCCACCAGGAATGGTGTCTGGATACCATTGATCCGGTTGCGCCAATCGCAGCTTTCACCGGTGCCTGCGGGATTGGTAGCGGTGCTGTTGCAGTGCAGCCAGTTGGCGTGCATGTTGGCTTGGCCAGCGCCATAAGTTGCCGTGTCATTCCATCCCCACAAGCCGGGGTAGAAATGCATCCAGGTAGCGACATTAGTCAGGCCACGGCTATTTGGATTGCCATAGGCGTCGATACCTGAATTGTGGCCGGGCAGCAAGATAATGTGACTGGCATCTTTCGCGCGCACCACATTGAACAATTCATAAGAGCGGTTGGCGAGGGTGGTTGCGTCAGTGCCCCAGGGCTCGTTGAGCAAATCATAAGCAGCCACTGCGCTGCGGCCGTTGTAGCGCTGGGCGATCATGTCCCACAACCACTTGGTGCGATCCCAATAATTGGCGTTAGTCCAGAGTTGCGCTGCGCCGATACAACCGTCGTGTTGCTCGGATGCCGCCGCTTGTCCACCCACTGCTCCGTGCAAATCGAGGATGGTGTACATGCCGCGTTTTTCCGCTTCATTGATGGCCCAATCCAGGTATTGCCAGGCATCGGGGCGAACATTGTAGGGATTGTATTCGTCCTCAATCAGGCTATAGAGGAAGGGAATACGGATCACGTTCATGCCCATGGCCTTCATCATGTCGAAGTCCCGGGTGGTGATGTAATGGTCGCGGAACACTTTCATCAGCCGCTCTTTTTCGGCATTACCGAAGCGTTGCGACATGACCGATTCAAGCGTGCATTGGTCGTTAATAGTGCCGCCGTTGTGCGACATAATCCCGCCCATCATCCAGAATTCCTGGATCAACCAGTTACCGATATTGGTACCGCGCAGATCCACGCGCTGGTTGTTAGCCGCGTTCACCCATTGGGCACCACTCTGTTTGATCGCAGGCAAGCGCGCCCAGCCCACCGAGCTGGATGAACTTGAACTGGACGATGCAACCGCCGTAATGCGGAACCAATTGAGGTTAAAACCCCCCGCTGGTATGGCGATGCCAAAACTGTGGATCCCGGCGGTCAAATTGACGCGCTGTTTAATAGTGGTCCAGGTCTGCCAGCCACCGGTATTCGGCACTGCGATAGTGCCGTAATTGGTTGCACCTCCGGCTTCTTCCAGGCGGATGCTGCCGCCTCCGGCTTGGCTGGCCACGCGGTATTCCACGTCGTAAGCGCCGGTGGTTGGAATAGTGACGGGATTATTGCTGTACGCCATCCAGTCATTCGCCTCGATCCAGCCAACATTCTGGCCGCCGCCGCTATCGCTGGTGGCTTCCAATTGCACACCGCTCATATGGCTATAATTTTCCGCCTGGATGCTGGCAGGGAGGCTGGCCTGGCTGAAGCCAGGTGAACTGAGTAGTGCGCTGCTGAAGAAAAAAGCAAATGCTGACCATTTGCCGGGCCAACGGCATTGTTGTGACATTTTCATAGTTGGGTACCTGTAAACGTTATTGTTATTTCTCACAGAGTACGAAAGCCTGGTTCCAGTTAACTGCATTCCCTGTTGTTATACGCGAGGTTGTGTGCGCTGGTTTTCGTTGTGATGAGCTTAGGGGGGATGTCCGGTAGCTGTCGTTCGAGAATAAAAGTGGTACTTGAAAAAATCGCCATGCGAACGGGTTCGACTAGGGGAAAAATGCTCGTACGCCGATTGGCTCTAGCCCCGTTGGGCTATCTTCTATAGTATCCGGCGTGCCATCTGTCGCTCCGGCAAAGTGACGGGACAACAAAAAATAAAGCGTTTTTGGGAGAAGCCATGAATCAGGTCGTTTTCAACTTCCACGATGTCATCTTGTTAATGACAGCAATGCTCTGCTGTTTTTTTGCGCTGCTATTGATCGCTACCAATCCACCCAAAAATACCAGCAATTATTTTCTCGCCGCCTTTTTGATTGCCCATGCGTTTATTCCGCTGCACGAACTTATCCTCTGGGGCGCCGAGTTTAAATTCCGCGTGCGGGAATACTTTCCGCAAGTTTATTTTGTTGGTGCCTCCGCCTATTATCTGGATGCCGTACTACTTTATTTTTATGTGAAGTCGCTGGTGTTCCGCGATTTTCATATCCGCCCTAAAGATTATTTGCATTTCATTCCACTAGGTTTGTTTGCCTTATTTATGGCTGTCGCCTTTTACCGTTATCCGACGACATTGCGGTTGGAATGGATCAACACGGAGCATTTTGTATACAGCGGTGGTTACATTACCGCTGAGTTCCTGTGTAAGACCTTGCGTATTGTTTATTGCGCGGCCGCATTCATGTTGATCTTTAAATATAAAGACATCCTTAAAACCACTCATTCCAATATTGAAAAGGTCGATATCCTCTGGCTCAAAATCCTGGTGGTCGGCTTTATGGTTGTCACCTTAATGCATGAGCTGCTCGCCTTTGCCAAAGTGATTGGCTTCATTACCGGTTACGATTTCCAGCATCCCGACCCCAAAGGCAACATTATTGAATTTATTGGTCTGAGCGGTAATTACGCGCTCTTTTTTCTGGTGTGCACCCTGGTATTCACCAGCATGCGTTACTTCAGTAACTTTGAGGCTGTGCGCCAGAAAGAGAACCGTGAACCGGCCAAAAAAACCACCCAGGAAAAACTGCTCAATCCGGAATACGCAGCAAAAATTGACGGCCTTATGCGCGCACAAAAAACCTATCTCAACCCGGAGCTGACGCTGGATATGCTGGCCGATACCCTCGCCATCCCGGCAAAAGATTTATCGATGATCATCAACCGCCATTTTAATTTGAATTTCTATGAATTCATCAATGGTTATCGCATTGAGGAGGCTAAAAAACGCCTGCTTGATGCGGCCAACAAAGATAAAACCATTACCGATATTTATCTGGAGGTTGGCTTTAACAGTAAATCGGTATTCAATACATTTTTCAAAAAACTGGTAGGGAAAACACCATCGGAATATCGCCTGCAGCCGTCGGATGCGATGGCTGCACACTGATTGTCATTCCAGGAAAGTTAAATGGTAAATATAGTGGTGTATGCGCTGGGTACCGGGGGTGATGTTGACCCGATGGTTGCGCTTGGAATTGAATTGAAGCTGCGCGGCCATCAAATCACATTTCTCTCGAACGATTATTTTAAACCAGGGATTGAAGCGGCGGGTTTTGAGTTTGTTTCAATCGGTACCCTGGAGCAATATCATAAAGGCAATACTGCAGTGGCGTGGGCGCGAACCAATCATACTGACAACTTTGAGTACTATCATGCTCCTGCATTTGAGCCAGCGTTTGAGTATGTTAAAAGCTTATTTGGTAAGAACGCATTGATCCTGGCCTTGGGCGAAGAAAACGGCGCGCGCGTCGCAGCGGAAAAATTCAGCATCCCTTTTATTAAAATCGTTTTATCGCCCAATATTATTTTTTCCGCCTACAGTCCACCTGCGCCTATGAGTTGGGCAATTCCTGCAAGTATCCCTCGGTTTATCGTGCGCTTTTTGCTGCGCAGGAACCGCAAAACTCGCTTCAACGTTTTCTGCAAGGCGCCACATACCGCCGCGTAGAGGGCTACTCGTGAACGTCTGCAGTGCCCGCTGAGATTTAAAACCGAATCCGCTGCGTTATTGCAGATTGGTTTCTTTCCGGAATGGTTTGGTATGCCGGCGAAGGACTGGCCAGAGAATTTAAAATTGGTGGGGTTTCCGTTGCAGAATCGCGCCAATATAAATAGCCGGGCCGAATTGGATGCCCTGATTGAGAAACAAGGCGCGCCGCTTATTTTTACCTCGGGTACCGGTGTGAAAGATGTTGCCGAATTGTTTGCCGAGGGGCGAAAAATTTGTGAACAATTGCGCGTGCCCGGATTGTTTGTGGGCGGTGCGAGCGGCGCTGAATTGCTGCAAGGTTCCTCATTGTGTACGCATATTGACTACATAGATTTTGAGTACGCGTTACCCAAAGCCTTGGCAATTATCCATCACGGCGGTATAGGCACTACAGCACAAGCTATAAAAGCGGGGATTCCGCAGTTGATCCGCCCGCTGAAATACGATCAACCGGACAATGCGAATCGCTTATATAAATTGGGTTTGGGCACTTATGTCATGCCGGAGCGATTTAAGGTGGAGGTAGTTGCTCCTATGATTGGCAATATGTTGCAGAAAGCCAAGAGCTCGAAGGCGCTAAAACACTATGCGGCAGATGTTAGTAGCAGTAGTGCGATTGTTGATGCGTGCGATTTGATTGAGCAGGAGTTTAAAAAACTCGGAAATTCAACTGGTGGGTATAATTAGGGAGACTGCAGTGCACTCCTGAATAAGCGAGTGCGTGGGTACTTAACGGATTATTGACCGAAGGTTCCTTCAGGATCAATGTAGTATGCGGCACGTTTGCCTTTGTATTTAAACAGCCCCAATAAATGGAATATCCAGGTGCCTATAAACTCATCGGTAATCGTAATGGGCTTATCAAATTGATCGATAAAGTCTTCGTCGGTCTCTTTTTCTGATGTATTAACATTATATTGTGTAAGCAAACTGCTTTTAATGGTGACATCTGGGTTAGCTTTCTGGTAGGTAAAGGTAAGCGTGTCGCCCACTGTTATGCTTTCAGGCATTTTATTTTGAGGTAACGGCGGATTGATTGCCGGGGTGCCTGTTACCTGATAATTCACTTGAGTGACTTGGCTTGCTTTTATTGTTTCTGGAAACAAAAGCGTGAATGTGTAATTGGTGTTCGTTGTCTTGGTTGTTTTGGTTGTCTTCGTTGTTTTGGTTGTCTTCGTTGTCTTTGTTGACATGTTGAATCCTTTTGTTAACAAGTTTAAAAATTACCGCTCGCGCGGCGTAGCTCTAAAAGGTCGGGTTCTGCTTGAATTAACTTCAGCGGGTAACCAAGTTCTACCGCTTTGGTGAGTGCTGTTATAGCCGCTTCACGTTCACCTAACAACTCATAAGCCAGACCCGCACGAAAATGAACACTAGCACTTTTTGGCGCAAGTGCCATTACATGCCCTAACAGAGGCTTGGCTTGTGTATGATCACCCAGGCGCGCTGAATACAAACCCATGCGTGAGATTAGGGTGACGTCATCTTTTTTGCGCGCCAAGAGTGGAGCAAGTAATTCGCGTGCTTTACGGTAAGCATTTTTTGCTTCATTTTCGCGCCCAGGAATCCAGAGCAAGGCATCTGCCAGGTTTGCCCAAGCGAGGTGACTGTTTGGGTTGCCTTTGCTCGGCGTTACAGCCGCTTCGAATGCAGCAACGGCACCCACATAATCGCCACGAATAAAGAGAGAGTTCCCAAGGTTTCCATGAAGTTGTGCGCTGGAGCGAATTTGTAATCCTTGTTGCAAAACTTGTAGGGCTTCATCGGGGCGATTTAGATATTCTAGTACAAGATTGAGACCTGCATAGGCCAAAACTGCATCAGGTTGTAGTTTGATACTTAGTCGAAATGCTTCCTCAGCTTTTAAGTAATCATTTTGTGCGAAATAAATAGCAGCCAACTCGTCAGCAAATAATCGCTCTTGAGGGAATTGCTGTAGACCCTCTTGCGCCAGTTTAAGCGCATCTTCATAGCGTTGTGCCGATCGCAGAGTTAAAACTTGGCCGTTCCAAGCTAAAATATTGGTGGGTTCCAGTTTTCGGGCTTGCTCAAAGGCTTTGAGGGCTTGGTCATATGAAGATTTGATTATAGATATATGTCCTTGAGCAATTTGTGTTAGAGCAAGTTGTGGATTTAGTTGTAACGCTTGTTGTGCACTCGCCTCTGCTTTTTGCATCCAAATGGGGTCTTCGCTGTCTCCTCTGTACCTGTAGCTGTACACCAGCGACAAGCCAGCTACTGCCGCCGCGTTGTTGGGGGTGTGCGAAAGAATCCTGTTAAAGCTTTTTTCTGCTGCATCCAAACTGCCGGGTCTATCAAACAGTTTGAGTGCTTCAAGCCCCTTGTTAAATTCCAGTGCTTGTGAATAAGGTTCGAGTTGCATGCTAACAGCTATGTCGGCACTGTTTTCTGGCGGTCGCAGTTGCCATATCACCGCTGCCACCAGAATCAATACACTGAACAAACCAAAACCCGCGCTGATTTTATTGCCAAGCAAATAATTTTTAACGGATAGCCAGCGCGATTTTTTCGGTGCCGTGCTAGCGGCAACAAAACGTGTATCAAAGGTCGGGTGATCTTGCGTTCTGACCGCACTTTTAATGCCCGTATTTTTTAAATTGGATTGATTCGCTGCATTGCCAATGGGCGTAAACGCCAAGGTGTCATCGTTGGCAAAATCATTGGCCAATTGCAAATGGCCAAGTTTTTCCAGCTGCGCGGCAACCCAGTGGGTATTGGCCGGGCGCTTGTCCGGATCTTTGGATAATAGCTGGCCGAGCAGGTCATTAATTGCGGCCGGTAAATTCGGGTTGTGGTTGCCGGGCGCTATCGGCGGATGGGAAATAATCCGCTGCATCAATTGCAGTTTATTATGGGTATCACCAAACGGATGGACTCCGCATAACAATTGGTAGGCGAGTATGCCAAAGGAAAATAAATCGCTTTTAAAATCGATCGCTTCGCCCATTGCCTGTTCGGGGGACATGGAGCAATAGCTACCAGCGACATGATCGGTGAGCGTTGCATTGAAGTCTTGCGATTTGGCGATGCCCAAATCGGTAATCTTGGCAACCTTGCGTTGATTGATCAGGATATTTTCCGCTTTTAGATCGCGGTGGATAATACCGGCATCGTGCGCAACGGCAAGACCCTGCGCGATTTCTGTTAGCCAGCGCATCCGCTGTGCAAAGGGGACAATATGCTCGCGCAGGTGCAGCTGCAAATTTTGGCCTTCTACCAATTCCATTACTAATGCAAGCTGGTCGGGCGCTTCGATAAAATCATAAATCTGCACGATATTCGGGTGATTCAATTTTGCCAGCAGCAGGGCTTCGCGTTTGAAGCGCTCAATGTAGTGAGCTTCAAATAATTCGGTGCGCAAACATTTAATGGCGACCTGCCGGTCCAGCCGTGTATCGCGCGCGCGATACACCAAACCCATGCCGCCGCGCCCGATACAATCGCGTAACTCATAGTGCCCGAGCCGAATCGATCCGGGCGTTGCATCGGCAGATGGTGGATGGGAATTATTCATTCAGCAATCAACAGGTTCTGAGCGGGGAAGCGAGGGTAAGTGTGTCACCTTTGTAGATTTTAAATTTTTCACATCCAAAGCGGATTTTGCCACCGCGTCTTTCCAATAAACATTGTTGGCCTTGCGCATCGGGCAAGCTGTCTACCAGTTGCTTGCGCGCGCGGAAAATCTGGATATTCATATGGGTGCTGTCCAGCCCCAATTCGGCCGCGAGCTGGTCGGCATACACCCAACCCTGGCTTTTATTGTCCAAACCGCGATTGGCATCTTCCGCGCGGTGGCGGGCGAGTTGCAGCAATAAATAGTGATGGGTGCGCACGGCGAGATCCAGGGTTTGCTGGCAATGCAATTTGAGCTGGGTGGTTTCCTCATCCAGGCTCATATTAAAAATAAATTCGTAATCATTAATATGGTGCGAGGATTTTACTTCGGTCGGGCCGTAAATTTGCGCGCGCACAAATTGCCAATGACTGTTGTTGAATTGCACCAGGTCGCCATCGTTTAATTCGGGTTGTTCGTGTTCGCTCTGCTGATGGAGCGCCTCCTGATGCCATTGCTGGCTCGGCTCGTTGTAAAACAGCGCGAGCTCCGGGTGTTCGGCATCGGGTAACAGGTGGTAGCGCGAAAGATAAATGGGGCCCATTTCTACCGGGCTGGCTGTCAATGGCCAGAGCATATCGGCAGGTGGCGCCAGATCGATCACCTTAAAACCGGGGTCAGTTTGCTCGGCAAAATGGATTTCATCGTTAATGCCAAGGTCGTGGGTATCGCCCTGGCCAAGGCTGATGCCATTAACCCAGGTACCGTTGAGCCCCAGGTTTTTAATACGCCACTGGCTGCCGTTCCATTCAATCGCTGCATGTAATTTTGAGACATAGGGTTTGTCGATGGGGGTATCCACGCTCGCCGCGAGCCTGCCAAAAGTGTGGTGTGGCGCGAGCGGGAAATAGGTTTCTGCAGCGACATCCAGCAAGTAAGCCATAAGGTTTCCGCGTAAAAAGTAAGCGTTCTAGAGGGTGCAATGGCGATTCTTTTAACTCCCTTGTGCGAATTTTGCCACTGCGCCGATAGTTCCTGTAATCACCTGTAATAGGCAACCTTTTATAAGAGCTATAGATTGCCACAAGATGCGCAAGTTTTCCCACCTATTGTCTGCAGGAATTACGAGACTGTCGCTATGATTGCCCTGTTTCAAGCTGCAATTAACCACAAACCCGTTGCACGTTCGATCCGCAAGTTCAACCAATCCACTACTGCCAAGTGGGTCCCGGTGAATAAAAGTTTTATTACGCTTAGCAAAATCATTCTGCGCGCGGCGGTTGAGCGGCTTGATCTCGCGCATGCTGCCGTGACCCTCAGCTGTGTGACCCACCAGGGCTATCGCCATTTGGTATTGGTAAGGGATATGCAGGGTTTATCCGCTACCACGGGGGAGCAAGTGGAGGAATTTATTATTTCCACCCAGGAGGCTAATGCTTCACCCTTTGAAGACTTTATCGCCGAAACAACCTTTAGCTTGCCGCTCAATTTCAAGCAGGCGCAGGGAACCGTGCAACGCCTGGGTTATCTGGTGGCACAAGCTGGACCCGGGCTTGTTATAAAGCCTGAACAGTTAACCAGGGAACTGGCTTTGGTTGCCGATGAAATCATCCGCACCATCGGCCGTTATCAAACCCGTTTCCGCGCGATCCATATTTATGGCGACCAGAGTTATTGGATCGGCAACGGCAAAGCATTGCGCCAGTTGGATCACAGGATTGATGCGTTGGCCAAAGGGATGCAGCCGGTTTTGATTCGCGCGGATAAAGGCAGCGGTAAAGTGATTGCAGCACGCAGCCTGCATTGTTTATCGCGCGCGGATACCGCACCTTTTATCGAGTCGGATTGCAATGAATGGGAGGAGGGTGCGGCGGCGGATATTTTGCAATCGCTGCATACCTATGCCAATGGCGGCACCCTGTTTGTGCGCAATATAAATGCACTATCGGGTAACAGTTTCCAGATGTTGTGCAATTTCTGGCTCAAGGCGGTCAATGCCCGTTTTGATGGTACCTATAGCGTGCGTTTGATTATGAGCCTGAGCCGCAAAGATGCGGTGCTTACCGCGTTCCAGACCCAATGGCTGGCGCAGCATACGCAGGAATTATTGCTGCCGGAGTTGCGCGAAAGACGTGAAGATATCCGCGACCTCGCGCAATTTTATATTCGCGAATTCACCTTCGGCGGCGACTTTGATTTAACCGGTGAAGCCTGGCATTTGTTGGAATCCAGCGACTATTTGAACAATGTTGAGCAATTAAAAGCAGTGATTCAAAAGCTTTCTCTTATCGCCAATGGCGCGCTGGTATCAGCCGATGAGCTGCGCTCGGTATTGGCTTGAACCTTATTCTATTTGCCCTATGTAATTGCCTTGCTTGCGGCGATAACAACCTGCCTCCTGCGTTAACTCCTCTCCCCTGATTCGCACTTTGTTGTGAGCCTGCAAGTGCAGGGTTATACTGCCCCGTCTTTTATCCTGACCCTGTTGATAACTCGGGGTGTAATCGGACTCTGGTTATGAAAATTGCAGTTGTATTGATATCGCTCTGCCTGAGCCTCGGCGCTTGCGGCCAGAAAGGCCCGCTCTATTTACCCCAGCCGGCCAAGCCTCAGCCTGAAGCTCCGGCGCCGCAAGCAGAAACTCCCGCTCCGCAAGCAGGGTCCGAGCAGACAAAGGTCGACCAATCCGAGGCCAACCAGCCAGCTAACCCGGTCGATTAATCCAAAACAATCCGCCTTACCGCTTTTTGATCGAGATTTCTTATGCAGCATTTCACCGAACGCAATGGCGAGCTCTATGTTGAAGATACCCCGCTGAGCGCCGTCGCCGGACGCTTTGGTACACCCTGTTATGTATATAGCCGCGCGGCTTTTACCCAGCAATACTTGTCTTATGCCCAAGCTTTGGGTTCGCATCCCGGGATGATTTGTTATGCGATCAAAGCTAACTCCAATCTCGCGATTTTAAATATGCTCGCCAAACTCGGCGCCGGTTTTGATATCGTCTCCGGAGGTGAATTGGAGCGAGTGCTGCTCGCCGGTGGCCAGCCAGCGCGCATTGTTTTTTCCGGCGTAGGCAAAAGCGCAGATGAAATTGCGCGTGCGTTGGACGTAGGTATTTTCTGTTTCAACGTAGAGTCCGAAGCTGAGCTGGAATTGCTGGCGCAAATCGCTGGGCAAAAAGGCAAGGTGGCGAACGTGTCCCTGCGCGTTAATCCGGACGTGGATGCCAACACCCATCCCTATATCTCCACCGGTTTGAAAGAAAACAAGTTTGGCATCGCGATTGAGCGCGCGCCGGCGGTATATGCGCGCGCGGCGCAATTGCCAAGTCTCGCGATTAAAGGCCTGGATTGCCATATCGGTTCGCAGCTTACCCAGTTGACGCCATTTCTGGATGCACTCGACCGCCTGTTAATTTTGGTCGATGAATTGGCGAACAATGCCATTCACATTTCGCATCTGGATTTGGGTGGTGGTTTGGGTGTGACTTATCGCAATGAAACCCCGCCACCGGTAGCTGATTATATGGCAGCGATCAAAGCCAGGTTGGGGGAGCGTAAATTAGCGTTAATGTTTGAGCCTGGGCGCTCGATTTCGGCAAACTCCGGTGTGCTGCTCACCAGGGTAATGTTTTTGAAGCCGACCGAGCACAAAAACTTTGCGGTAATCGATGCTGCTATGAATGACAATATCCGTCCCTCACTCTATCAGGCATGGCAAGACATTCGTTCAGTAAAGCCACACGCGGGTAACGTGAATAAATGGGATCTGGTTGGACCTATCTGCGAAACCGGCGATTTCCTTGGTAAGGACCGTGACCTGGCCCTGGAGGCAGGCGACTTATTGGCAGTAATGTCGGCGGGTGCCTA
>JAJQJO010000294.1 GCA_021323495.1 Cellvibrio sp.
CTCTCGGCGACCGCGTTGTTAATGGCTGCCAGCCTCACCCATGCCGCCAATGTATTGGTGGTATTTTCAGATACCGACACCCTTGAGCTCAAAGCGGGCAAAACCTTTTCCACCGGCTTTTATCTCAACGAGGCGATGCAGCCAGTGAAACTGCTGCTGGATGCCGGCCATAAAATTACCTTCACCACCCCGACCGGTCGCGCACCGACACTGGATAAAGGTTCAATCGATCCCCAGTTTTTTGGCGGTGATGCCAAAGCCATGCAGCAGCATATTGATCTGCTGGACAAACTGGCAATTACCTCTTCCACCCAGTCACCGGTGATCAGCCTCGCCCGCGTCGAGCAAATCGGTTATGAAAAATTCGATGCGGTTTATATCCCGGGCGGCCACGCACCCATGCAGGATTTATCGGTCAGCAAAGATCTGGGTAAATTGCTACAGGCATTCCATCGCAATAGCAAACCCACCGCACTCGTGTGCCACGGCCCAATCGCATTGATCTCGACCTTACCTGATGCCACCGCGTTTACTGACAAATTGGCTCATAGCAATAACGCATCGGCTACAGGCTGGATTTACACGGGATACAAAATGACGGTGTTCAGCAATGCCGAAGAAGAGGCTTCCAAAGGCCAGCTCCAGGGCGGTGAAATGAAGTTCTATCCGCAAACTGCGTTGGAGCAAGCCGGAGCAAAATTCCAGGCGAAAGACCTCTGGCAAGCCAATGTTGTGGAGGATCGCGAATTGATTACCGGCCAAAATCCCGCATCGGCCATCGGAGTAGGTGAGAAATTATTAGCACGTTTGGCCGGGGTGAAATAACGCGGCATGTTTATCGGGGAGCACCCGGATAATCAGGCCATCATCCGGGTGGCCTGATTATCAATACACTGAAACCAAACCAAACGCACTGACCACCAATAAAGCGCTACCGATTACCCGGTAAAAAATAACCGGATCAGCTGCAGTAAGCCGCGCATGAAATTTCAAACCAAAATAATGGCCTATGGCGGTGGCGGGTAACAACCACAGATGCGCCTGCCACTGCAAATCCACCCCGGTGATAATGAATGCCACCATCTTGATACTGACTAAAATAAACCAGAGTACAAATAAAGTATCGCGCAATTTTTCGCGTGCGACATGCATCATATAAACCGTCATGATCAGTGGGGCACCAATCAATGAAGTCCCACTAATGTAAGCGCCGAGCGATAGAAAAATTCCGTCGCTGAATGGGTGTGAACTTTTGAATGGTTTATTCAAAATATAGGTGATGGCGTACACCGAAATTATGCAAAAAATAATTGCACTCACAATATTCGCCGGGATGGTTAACAAGCCGGCAACACCGATCAGCTTCGGAATAATCATAATCTTCAGGGATTTTTTCAGGTAGGCCCAATCCACCGTAGACGGCTTTTTTTCTGCCGTGATGTGGGTGCGATTGTTTTGCCATACCGTGAGCATGGAAAAAATCAGCAGGTGTACTCCGATAATCGGCAAATATACCAGCGGGCGATTATCCACCAGCAACAATAGCGGCAGCGACATCATCGCCCCACCAAAGCCCAAACCAGTGCGTACGAATCCGCTCCACACAAAAATCAATAAAACCAATACCAATTGTGTGAGGGTTAAATCATTCATGGGAAATATCCAATCGCTAAAATCAAGAAAGCCTACCGCGTCGCCACGATAGGCCTTTAATCAAACCAATGCTGATGTCTTGCCGTTAATTAACGACTGGTAACATTGTAAGGATTGCCACCCAATGCATTGGAAATATATTCAATCGTTTTCTGCGCACGCACACTATTACCCGCCTTATCCAAGGGTGGGGAAATTACCGCAATACCAAATTTCCCGGGGGATACTGCGATAATACCACCGCCTACACCGCTCTTGGCAGGCAAGCCGGTTTTGTATAGCCACTTACCTGAGTCATCGTATAAACCTGCGGTCGCCATAATCGCAAGAATTTCCGGCACGTTATCCGCTTTGATAACCTGCTTACCGGACACCGGATTTTTACCCATATTGGCAAGTGTGGCTGCCATTGTCGCCAGATCTTTTGCATTTACACCAACAGCACATTGTTTGGTGTAGATATCCGTTGCCTCCAACGGATCACTTTTGATATGGCCATAGGCTGACATCAATGATGCAATAGCGCGGTTGCGTTGATTGGTGGCAGCTTCCGATTTATAAATGTCATCCAGCACACTGAGTTTACGCCCGGCAAACTGATCATACCTGGCAATAATCTTGTCCCATACTTGTTTATAGTTTGTACCTTGCACCATGCTGGTGGTAGTGATTGCACCAGCGTTTACCAGGGGATTCATTTCAGCTCCCCTGTTTTGCTCAACGGCAACAATAGAATTAAACACCTGCCCGGTAGCATCAACACCTATATTGTTGTAAATCGCATCAGCACCTGACTCCTCCATCACCAGTGCCAGGGTAAACACTTTGGAAATTGATTGGATAGAAACCTCGGATTTTATATCACCCAAGCTATACACCTGCCCATCAGTGGTAACTACAGCGATGCCATAAATGCCAGGGTTAACCTTCGCCAAAGCGGGAATGTAATCGGCATTTGCCCCTTCCTGCAGATCTTTATATTTTGCGTAAGCTTCACTCATCGCCTTTTCAATATTTCCTTTCGTTAAATCCGCAGCCGATACATTGGCGATGGATAGCAAACTCAGGATATAAACCGCCACTGTTTGTATAGCAGCTGTTTTGAAAACATTGCTGGTTAACATTTTTTCTCCTTGAGCAGTATTGTTAGACACTTATGAAATAAGCAAAAATAAATCCTTGCGCTGATCTATTGCGTTGATCATGGTCTTAACATTCCGAAATAGCTTATCGTTTTTGGTGGGCAGTAGACGGAAGTGTTCCTTGCGCTGGCAATCCTTAAAAATCCGGCGGCGGTCGAATCTCGATTAAATATAGGTCATTGCCGGGTTAGCGTTATTAATTTGGTGATAAACATTTTTTATTGCTCCGTATTCGGAGCAATTTTTCCACATCCCTTTGCCAAAATCAAGCTCCGCTTTCGGAGCAAGCAGAATGAATATTATCGGTCCACGAATAAAGGCGTTGCGCGAATCCCAAGGGTTAACTCAAGACACACTAACGGCTCGCTGCAATCTGATCGGATGGGACATTAGCCGGAGCACGCTGGCTAAAATTGAAGCTCAAGTCCGGCGCGTGACTGATGATGAAATACCTTTATTAGCAGAGGCATTACAAGTCAGCATTAACCAACTTTATAAATAAAAACGGCAACTAACTTTCATTAGCTGCAGTTTTATAATCGGCAATGTAGAAAAAAGTTCAGATTTTTTGCTCGGAACGAGTAGTTAAGATTCCCGCTCGCCATAATAAAAATAATAGAGACCCCAAAAACAACAACAATATTGACGGTTCCGCCACAGTGACGGGCTCTTTGATACGGATTGAAAAGTTATTAACCTGGGCAACCATCCACCCAAAATAATCGACCCCATCCTGCTTTCCTATCGTCCAAAATTCCATATAACCCATGACAGAGAGATCCCGATTGTTGGTAGTGTGCTCCAGAACGAGGTCAAGATCATTTAAGAAAGAAGATTCGAATCTAAAGTCAATAAATCCTACCCGGTAAGTCTCTGAATTATGGCCGTGAAGCTCACCATCATTATAGGAGAGCTGTATCAGATCCATATAGTCAGACGTGCTCACCGAGATTTCTTCTCTCTGGCTTGACGTAAAAGTGGGCGCACTTCCACTCGAGGTTAAATCCAAAACCGCACCGTTATAACCAATCACTGAGGTATGCATCCAATTATGAGGGCCGGCATAAGTTGCTGATTCACCAAAAAATTCATTTCTCAGCACAGGCGCACTGGCCAAGGCTGTGTCATACCAAAACTCACCGGTAAATTCTCTGAAGGCATTCTCGTGACTAAAAAAATCTGCATCGGCGTGATTCTCCATATTTGTGCTTTGCCACTCCCACATCGTCCCATTGAAAGTTCCTTCAATAATTACGGCCTTTGCGGTATTGGAGAAAGCTATTGCAACCAGGAGCGCTAAACCCACTTTAATACTTGATACCTTTGACATTTAATTATTCCTTTATCAATTGGTGGAAAAAACTATAACACCGTTAACAATCGGAAAATTTGATGCGTCGCTCAGTGCTAGCTGAATATTTTTTCATGAAAACCGCTTTTAATTACAGGTTTGTTTTTATGCATTTCAACATTTTTCTCTCACCATTATTAATTAATAGCGAATCTGCATTTACTCCATAACAATTAATTCAAATAGTCCTCGCCCCGCGGCAATAAGCAAGCATCTTTATAAAACGGTACCCCCGCCAAAGCAGCGCCTGCAATCAAGGCACAACATGACTTATTAAACTACACTGGATACCAGCAAAAAAATTAACCGGAAGCAAATGGACACTATAGATAACGAAGGTTTTTGAGCCAGCTCAGCTGGCGCCTCAATATCGAACGAGCGGGAATTTATATGTTTACACATCGAAGAACCAAACATTCCAGGCAGAATGCAATTGTTCTCTTCATCGCTTTTATCAACTGCTCGGTTTGCTTTGCTAAAAGCAATGAAGAAGAGGTAGACATCTTTTCGCTATCAATTGAAGAATTGTTGAATACAAAAGTAATTTCAGTTTCCAAACAAGACCAGGACCTCTCTGAAGCAGCAGCGTCCATTTACATTATTACCCAAAACGATATCAGGAACTCAGGGGCAACAACGATCCCTGAGGCGCTACGCCTCGCGCCACACTTGCAGGTTGCGCGTATAAATTCTTCTCAATATGCGATCGGCGTGCGCGGTTTTAATAGTGCGGCCAGCAATAAACTCCTGGTTTTAATTGACGGTCGAACCATTTACAGCCCTTTGTTTTCCGGCGTGTTTTGGGACCAGCAAGATATTATGCTGGAAGATGTAGAGCGTATTGAGGTAATCAGCGGTCCAGGCGGTACCTTGTGGGGCTCCAATGCGGTCAACGGTGTAATTAATATCGTCACCCGCCATGCTGCAGACAGTG
>JAJQJO010000295.1 GCA_021323495.1 Cellvibrio sp.
CGGCCAGGCGATGGCTGCGAATGAAAAAGCGACGGGATCCTCAGCGTCGTCGGCAGCGGCAGTGCCCTGTGCCGCCGACCCTACCTGGTTTACCGCGCCCAGCATGCCCACTGAAGTGAAGCAGAGCGGAGGAGTTGGCGATTCCACCTTTTGCGATTTTTATCAATTCTCCTGGCAGACCTTCGCATATTTAATGGCGCAATCGAAAGCCGATCCTGAAATCCGCAATTTTGAAGATACAAAACAATATTACGAACTTGAAGTAAATTCCGATGGCTCACCGGCTAACTCTTGCGATGATAAACATGATTCCCATACGTTTTTTATTCGCACCACCAAACCGCAAGAGGGCAGTACTGAATTTTTAATTCCCGAGCGCATCGGACAAGCGGGAGGCGGCGCAACCATTTATGACCAGAATGGAAATGTGGTTTATTACGATGTGCGGTTTAGTAAAAATATGTGTGATGTCAACGGCATCAAGCAACAAAGTAATTTTCCCGGTGGTACTACCGAATTAAAAATTGCATGGAAAGTATTGGGTAAGGGCGATGACCCCAGCAAATTTATTACGGTCAATGCACAGATCGGCTCGGAACAAGGCACTACCACATTAGGTCTGATTGGTTTCCACGTTGCGGTCGCAACACCGGATCATCCCGAATTCGTGTGGGCGACGTTTGAGCATGATATCAACACGCCTGATTGCACTGCGCCTTCCACCGCGACCGGTTGGTCTTTTGCGAGCCAGACCTGTACGGCGGATTTGCAAAGCAAAGACCCGTTGGGCATTGTGCAATGCCGGTTTAATAATCCCGCTGCGCAAACTGCAGTTACCGGAAACCCCACTGAAATTTGCCGCGAATATCGTTACGGATCTGCGCCGGGCGATTTGAAGTACGCTGAGAATGTGGGCGATATCACTTCGCTCAACGCGGGTGTGCAGCCTTTTTTAACGGGTAATTATGCGGTGCTGGCGAATTATTTTAATGTGGGCGCACTGTGGGTCAGCGATATTACCCAAAGCTCAATTACTGCTGGCCAGACAGGCGTGGCACAAATCAGCAATCAGCGCGGCTCGCTGCGTTTGGCAAACACAGTCGCAGAAACCGAATTTCAGGCGGTCGATCCAACGGCCAGTTTTGTCTCCAATTGTTTTGGTTGCCACAATTATGTGGGCACATCTTTTCCTGCGTCCGGGAAAAATACTACCTCGGGTAATTTGAGCCATATTTTTGATGACATAGTTGCGGGTTCTAACCAGTGTGTGGATGTGCAGGCCGCCAGCCTTATTAACAACCAGCAGCAGGCTAGTGCGAATTGCCCTACAACCTGCAAAGGTTTTGCATCGCCGCTAGTGTGGAATGGGCAGTGGACTAACCAGGATGCAAAAACCGGTCAACAGCTACCGATAACGGTATGTGGTTGCTGTGGAAAATAACTTACGGATAATTTTTCTATTTCAATAAGTGAAAACCCGCCTCTTTTGGGAGATGCGGGTTTTTATCGGGCAGTGTGTTGCTTCACAATACTGTTTGTAAAAATGATCACACAAAATATTCAGGATGTTCCTGCGGGATGACTTCAAGGATATTGTAAACATCCTTTAGATGTACACTCATCGCGGCCGCTGACTTATCGGCAGAGCCCGCTTTAATTGCTTTAATAATCGCCGAATGCTGGCTGAGGATGCGCTTGTATTGGCCGCTGACATGCAAGCTCAGGTTGCGCACTCGGTCCATATGGGCTTTTTCTGCTTCGATAAATGAAGCAACACGCGGGTATTGGGTAAAGCTTGCCAGTGTCTGGTGAAAGTTATCATCAAGGTTTTGGAAGGCGAGGGCATCATCGTCGGTGGCAGCTGTTTTTTGGTCGGCGATAATTTTTTCGCAGGCATCGACCGCTTCAAGTCGAACAGCTTCATCGGGATTGGTAGCAAGCTGGGTGACTACGGCAACTTCCAGGGCTTCGCGGATGAAACGTGCCTCAAGGATTTTGTCCATGCTGAACTTGGACACGTAGGTACCGCGTTGGGGTAGGACTTCGACAAAACCGATATTGGATAGTTGGATCAGCGCTTCACGTACCGGTGTGCGGCTAACACCAAATTGCTGCGCCAATGCAGTCTCGGAAATCATTTGGCCGGGCAGAAGCTCCATGCTGATAATGGCATCGCGAATAAACCCGAATATCTGGCTGGCCGCCGGGCGGTCATAAGACAATCCTTTGGATTCGGGACGCATGCTAATCAAAGGCTGTTTAGCCACTTTATTTATCTCCTCTGGGAAAATTCAACCTGCCGGTCATAGATGCAGACGTTAAAGACGGATTGTGCCTTGTTACGTGCGCCTATGCCATATGAGTTTACGCGCGCACTTCCGGCTGGGCAAAATGATTTTGACGTCAGGTTCGCACTAAATATACTTATTAGTAAAAAATAATCCAGATATGGAATAGGTTTTCGGTATCATAAAGTCATTTTGACAAAAAGCTTGACCCACTAGTATGCAAGAGGTAGGATTATTCCAATGTCCACTGCACTATCGACAGGGTAGTGGACAGGGGTTGTGTTTGACCTTCTTCTGGCGGATTTTTTCCGCCAGTTTTTTTAAGCTTATAGTTGTTGTAGCGAATCCTTTTACATCGAGCTGTTATTCAGAGAAGTTCTGTGTAGGAGTTCTCCTTTGTATAGTTGTTTGACCTCTCCTTTATAGCAGCCCCTGGAATTCAGCGGCTGCTTTTTTATTGTGTTTTTTGCTGTCGGCTTTTACTGGCTCTTGACTGTTCTTTTTCTTTTCTTTCTCTTTTTTCATAATGCTTATTTATTTACTTTATCCAATAATTTTTGTCCCGGTTCCGGACTGCAAAAAAAAGCGAGCAGGTTGTGGTCCTGCTCGCTTTGGATTGTGTCGGTTTTCGGTCCGGGGCCTAGCTTTTTACACCCTGCGCCCTGGCATTATTAAACCGTGACAATAATGTTGTATAGGTTGGGGTTGCTACCCCACCCAATGCAATCCATTCCAGCACCAGGGGTTCAAAGCTGTTATCGCGCTGGCCAAAACCCTGTTGCATTTGTTTGACCTGATAAGCCATGCGCGCTTGTTTGTCTGCTGCCGGGCTTTCCTGTCCTGCCAGGATTTCTGCGCGAATTGTCAATGTATGCAAAAGCTCGGTATTGGTTGCCTGGATAGCGCCGCTGATGGCATCCGCTTTGGCCAGGCGCTGTTGTACCAGGCTAAAACAGCCAGTGGGCCAGCGTGGTGTGTTGGCAATGAGTGTTTCCAGATTCGTTTTTTTGGTGGCCAGGCTTTCGCCGTCCGTTTGCGCGATCACCGCCAATTCATATTCGCGCAGCGTATTGAGCGCGCCAAACAAGTCGGTCCAGCTTTGCTCCTCGGCCTGGTTGCGCGCGCTGTCGCGCTTGGCGGCTATGGCAGCGATGCTGGCATTGAATTTGTTGTACAACCCTTTTGCTTCTTTGGGTAAATCAAGGGTTGTGAATTCGGTTTTAATGGATTCAATTTCAGCTTTGGCCGCATTGAGTTGTTCAAGGGTTTGCGCGGCAAACTGATTGAGCCGTTCGATCAATTGCTCCGCTTGCGCCGCTATCGCCTGACGCTGTTCTTTTGCAGCCTCAAATGCCTGGTTGCGCAGTGCGAAAACCGCATCGCAGTGTTTGCGGAATTCTTGCCATAGCTGTTGGTCTTCTTTATGCCAACTCTTGCCAATTCCCTTCCATTGCGTTTGCAATTGTTTGATGGTTTCGGTTGCTGCGCGCGCATCAGCCGCGGTTACCAACGTTTGTGCTTGTTCGATCAAGGCTTGTTTGGCGGTTTTATTGCTTTCATATTCGCTTGTAATTTTGCCGAACAATTGCTCCATCAGGTTTTCAAATTCTTTTTGCAGTTCATTGCCTGCTTTGCGTGGTACTGGCCAATAGGTTTGCCATTCTGCGCGAGCTGTTTTCAAGGTTTGCTCAACATCTTTCCAGACTGCATTGGCAAAATCATAGCCTTGTAAATATTGTTGTAACTGGCCGACTAATTCGCGTCGCTTTTTAAGATTGTGTTCGCGCTCTGCCGCTTGCGCTTCAAAGAACTCTTTGCAGGGGGCATAGGCAATAGCCGAAGCTTGCTGGAATTGTTGCCAAAGCTCATCGTCCTGCTGTTGTACACCTTTGCTCACTTCTTTCCAGCTGTCTTGCAGTTCATGGATTTTGGTGGCGAGGGTTTCAGGAGCAATACTGGTGTTTGCCAGCGCTTGCATCTGGGTGATGAGCGATTCTTTTTTCGGCGTGACTGCAAATTCATGCCAGTCGCCAAGTTTCACCAATTGCGCTTCAAAATCATCGAGTTTGGCTTGAATGCCTTTCGGTATTTCCGCGAGTTGCGCGCGCTTTTCCTGCAATTCTTTCTGGATGGCTCGGGCTTTACGCACAAAGCCTTGCTCGGCAGCCCACAAACCTTTACGTGCGAGCTCGCTGAAATCGCGCAGGGCATTTTTGGCCGCCTGCTCTGTCTGGTGGCGCTGTGCCCAAATTGCATCCAGCCTGGTTTTGGCATCGTTCAAGGTTTCAGGTAATTCCTCGCCGAATTCTTTTGCGGACCGGATCAACTGTTGCAGCTTGTGCTGGGAATTTTTAACCAAATCTGAATCTTCGGCTTGTTCGAGTTTTTCGGTTAATTGTTTAACGGTGCCGGAGGTTTTGACTTGGTCGATAAGGTTCAGGGTTTGCTGTTTGCGATGCTCAAATTTTTTGGTGAGTTTATCGAGCGGCAACTGGCGATTGGCAGCGAGGCGCACGGCATTGCTCAGTTCCTGGATTTTTAATTCGTAGTTGGCATTGAGCAGTTCATCCACATGGCTTGCGCGGTAGATATCGCCAGCGAGTTGTTTGAGGCTCGCGTAAGCTTCTTCAGCCAATTGCAGCGCTTGCTGGTCAAGTGAGAGTTTTTCTTCTTCGTCGGCAATCGCTTGGGCGCGCGCATTGATTTTTACTTCACAGGCGTTCCATCTTTTCGCAAATGCGTATTGCACTGGCTTCCAGTTCGGCCAGCTTTGCATCTTCTGCTTTGAATACATCCAGTTTTGTTTTGACAATCCTGAATACATTTTTGTCTTTGGTTTTCACCGCCTTGGCGAGTTGTTCCAAAATGTCACGGCTATGGATCTTGTCGGCAGCGGCTTGGCGCAATTGGCTGGTTGCGCCATCGCTGGCGAGTTTTAACAGTTCGCTTTCATCGTTGGTTTGTTCGACTATATCCAACGTAATCACCGGTTTCGGTGGCTTTATTTCAGCGACCGGAATAGGTGTTATTTTAGTGGGTTCAATTTTGGGTTTTGCGCCGAACAGTTTGCGTAACAGTTTCATAATCGTGGCTCGTCGTTCATTGAAGTTAAAAAAGCCTCAGTGTCAAACCCGGGCTTTCAGATAGAAAACTACATATAGAAAACTACATAGCTTGTTGTAATAAAATTTGTACCGGATGCGGCAGCTTTACATTGTCGATCCGTTTGGTTTGGCTGCGGCAGGAGTAACCTGTGGCGGTCAGTTTGCCTGCATTCCCAGGATTATTGACGACTTGCGACCAGGAGAGAGCGTAGATTTTTTTAGAGGTTTCCACATTGATGCTCTCGTGGCCATAGGTGCCCGCCATACCACAACAGCCGGTATCGACTACTTTTAATTGCTGGCCCAGTTTGGTGAAAACGGTTTGCCAATCTTTGATTGAGCTCACTGCGTTGGTTTTTTCAGTGCAATGTGCGAGCAATGAAAACTCGGCGGTTTTGAATGCGTGAATTTTGCTGGTGAGTTGCTCGCCTTGTTGTGCGAGCCACTCCTGGATTAATTGGACTTTCGGTGCGTTATCACCCAGTACTTTTTTGTATTCGGCACGATAGGCGAGTGTCATTGCAGGTTCAATACCCATCAGCGGGATGCCCGAAGAGGCAAGGCCATTGAGTTGGGTCGCATTGGTATCCGCTGCTTTGGCAAAGGCTGCCAAAAAGCCGTGCACTTGTAATGGTTTGCCATTGGGTTTGTAGGGCGCAAGCAACGGCACGAAGCCGAGTTTTTGCAACAGCTTGAGTGTGTCTATCACCAATGGTGTTTCAAAATAACTGGTGAAGGCATCTTGCACCATGATCACGGCTCTGGTTTTTTCTGCCGGGGTGAGTTGCGCGATATTTTCCAGGGTGGCGTAATTAACCCCGAGCTTTTCTGTTGCTTTGTGCAGACTTATGCCAGTGAGCAGCGGGCTATCGACCATGCCGATAAAGCGGGCCATAAATGTCTGCATAAATTTTGGTTTCATCATGAGGTTATATGCCCAGGGCATTTTAGCCAGGGTGGGCACCATAAACTCCAGGCCGCCGATAAAATAGTCCTTGAGCGGACGCAGGTACCGGCTGTAATACAATTCCAGGAATTTCGCGCGAAACTCCGGTACGTCCACTTTAATCGGGCATTGGCCAACGCAGGATTTACACGCGAGACAGCCAGCCATTGACTCATGTACTTCGTGTGAAAAGTCGTATTCGCCTTTGCGTTTACCGATGGTATTGAAAACGCGCGCAGGTAAATTAAATAAAAAACTTGCACGTTTTAATTTTTTACTTTCGTCAATGGCATTAATACCGCGCTCGCTCATTTGTTTGAGCCATTCGCGCATTAGCGACGCGCGGCCTTTCGGTGAATGCCTGCGGTCGCGTGTACCTTTCCAGCTGGGGCACATGGCATCGTTGGGGTTCCATGTGTAGCAAAGGCCATTGCCATTGCAATGCATGCCTTCGCTGTAGCCCTGCCATACTTGTACCGGGATTTTGCGATCCTGTTGGCCGCGTGTAGTCACTTCATCAATTTTTAACAGGCTGATGTTGTCAGCAGGCGTCGCAATTTTGCCGGGGTTTAATTGATTGAGCGGATCGAACGCGGCTTTGATGCGTTGGATTTGCGGATAGAGTTCGCCAAAAAATGCCGGTGAATATTCCGAGCGTACGCCTTTGCCGTGTTCGCCCCATAACAGGCCGTTGTATTTTTGGGTGAGTGCAACCACTCTGTCGGTGATAATACGGACCATTTTTTCTTGTGCGGGATCTTTCATATCCAGCGCCGGGCGGACGTGTAATACGCCTGCATCAACATGGCCGAACATGCCGTAAGTCAATTTATATTCATCAAGCACTGCGCGGAATTCCGCAATAAAATCAGCGAGGTTTTCCGGCGGTACCGCAGTATCTTCCACGAATGGAACCGGACGGATTTCACCTTCGACATTGCCGAGCAGGCCCACTGCTTTTTTGCGCATACCCCAGATTTTATTCACCGCATCATTGCCCCAGGCGATGGAGTAACTGATGCGGCCGGTGCCGGGATCCTGCGCCGCTTGATCGAGTAAACCGGTCAATTTTTTTACATCAGCATTTAATTCATCTTCAGAATTTGCCGTGTATTCAACCAGGTTGATTCCCTGGATTTTTTCACCGTTTTCCGGCGCAGGGAAAAATTCGGATACGCTGTGCCAGACGATATCGTTCATTGCCAGATTCAAGACTTTTGAATCAACAGTTTCAATCGAGGTTGGCTCTGCCTTCATTAGTTGTGTTGCATCACGCAAGGCAACGTTGAAGTCGCGGTAGTTGACATTGATCAATGCGCTGAATTTTGGGATCGGCAACAAATTGATTTTCGCTTCAGTGATAAAGCCGAGCGTGCCTTCGCTGCCACACAAAATATTGTTGAGGTTAAAGCGACCTTGCTCATCGCGGATATGCGCTAAATCGTAGCCGGTGAGGCAGCGATTGAGTTTGGGAAATTTTGCATCGATCAACGCATGGTGTTCGCGCTGGATTGCATCGATAACACGGTGCACATCGCCTACGCGGTCATTGCGCTTCCATAGGTTTTCCAATTCGGTTTCGTCGATCGCAGCTGAGGTCCATTCGGTGCCATCGAGCAATACAGTGGTTAATTCCAATACGTGATCGCGGGTTTTGCCGTAACGGCAAGAACCTTGCCCGGAGGCATCGGTATTGATCATGCCGCCGATAGTGGCGCGGTTGCTGGTAGATAGCTCCGGCGCAAAAAACAAACCCTGGGGTTTAATCGCCGCATTGAGTTGGTCTTTCACCACACCACACTGTACCCGGGCCCAACGTTCCTCGACGTTAATCTCCAGAATCCGGTTCATATATTTGGATGTATCCACCACCAAACCATCGGTCAGCGATTGGCCATTGGTGCCTGTGCCACCGCCGCGCGGGCTGAGCACGATTGCCTGGAATTTAGGCTGTTGGCTCAGCTGGGCGATGGTCACCAGGTCAGCGCTGTTGCGCGGGAAAAGGACACCTTGGGGCAGCACCTGATAAATGGAGTTGTCGGTCGCCAGCACTGTGCGGTTGGCGTAGTCAGGGTTCAGGTCACCGCTGAAGCCATTCTCGCGTAACGCGTTGATAAAATTCAGGTACAGGGCTTGGACAGGGGAGGTTTGGTCTATGCGTGGAATCATGGAGTATCACAAATCGGCAGCTATTCATGGGGCGGCATTCTACTCCCTTTGCCTTTCCATTGTCCTGATCTTGCATGCAATCCATTGCATCTGGCCGGTGCAGACCAGCCCCTTTCCCGTTACGGCTTTACCCATCGGCAGGCGATCGCAGCGCAGCGTATTGTATGAATATTGACACACTAGTATACAAGTAATAGCATCGCGTTATCTTGTATTCATGTATACAAGTGAGCATCTAACAATAACGCCATGGGAATTTATTATGAGAACAAAACACTCACACCCTTTATTTGCGGTAAGTTTGCTGGGATTGGCGATTGCATCCAGCATTGCGCAAGCGCAGCAGAGGGAGGAAGTCGAAGAAGTGGTAGTCACGGGGTACAAGGCCAGCTTGCAAAGTGCGACTAACGCCAAACGCGAATCCACCAGTTTGGTCGAGTCGGTTTTTGCAGAAGATATCGGCAAATTTCCTGACCTCAACGTGGCCGATTCGATTGGCCGTATCCCCGGTATCCAGTTGACCCGCGATATCAATGGCGATGGTTTGCAAATCGCCATTCGCGGGTTGGGTACTAACTTTACTAAAGTGCTGCTCAATAACACCCAGATCGCGGTGGCATCGGGTGGTAGCGTGGATTCACAAAACCAAAACCGGGAAGTGGACTTGAACCTGTTTCCGACCGAATTGTTTACCCGTATTGATGTCGCCAAGACCCCGGTCGCCAGTGGTCTTGAAGGCGGCCTCGCGGGAGTAGTCAACATGCGCAGTGCGCGCCCGTTTGACAGCAAGGACGAAGGCTTCCACACCACCTACCAGGGGCAGTTGGCCTATACCGAAATCAACGAAGAAACCAGCCCGCGTGCAGCGTTTACTACCAGCTGGCGCAATGAAACCTTTGGTGTGCTCTTCGGCCTTGCCGGTGTGAATAGCAAATCGACCACCGAGGGTTATGAAACTATCGGCTGGTCTAACATGAATTTATCAGCCGCCCAATGTGGTACGGCGACGGCAGCTGCTTGCGATACCATCGGCGGTAACAATATCAACGTGCCTGCAACGGTTCCTGAAGGTGCCGGGGCCGGCCTGGTTGCCGGTACTGCAGTGGACGCAGCCTTCCTGCAAGCCAATAACCCCAATGCGACCCTCCAACAAATCGGCGATGGCTTGCTGCCACGTTTGAGCCGTCCTGCGTATATCGATGGTACCCGTGATCGTGTCGCGGGTTTGTTGTCGCTGGAATATCGCCCATCGGATGAAACCCAATTCTACCTGGATGCTATGTGGGCGGACGCCTCGCGCGAGTTTGACCGCCTGGATATGAACTGGGTCGGTCGTTTCGGTTCGGTGATTCCGCTGGATATGGAAGTGGATGAAAACAACGTGGTGACCAAGGGTACATTTGCGAACGCACAATTCTTCCTTGAGGCGCGTCCTTATTCAGAGGAGAAAATACCGGCAGCGATTATCCACGGGTTACCACCAATATTGATCTTAACGATCCTGGTGCTGGTTGGGTATTTGCCGGTGGCCGCCTGAATATTGCCAACGAAAAACGCACGACCGAAACGGATGGTGCGCACCTGGATTACCGTTTTGGTGACAGCGTTCAAAACATCCGCTTCGGTTTGGCCTACGATGAAGTATCGCGCACTATCTCGGCCCGCGATAACAGCGCCCGTTGGGAAGATGTTGTATGCCGCAATGGCCTGGATGCTGATGGCAACAGTCCCGCGACCGAGCGCTTACCTTGTAATGGCTTGAACCCTAATTCCGGCATCCCGCAGTCACAGCTGGCCTCCTATCTCAAGCCCGGTCCTTATGGTTTCATCACTGTTGATTTCGATCGTTTTATGGCGGACACCAATTATCATGAATTGAGCCGGACTGCGCCGGAAAACAACAGTGCGCCTACGGGTGCCAGCACTGGTGGCGTAGACGAAGAAACTTACGGTGCTTATCTTGAGGTCAATGGCGAGACTGAGATTGTCGACCGCACTTTGAGCTTTAATTTGGGGACACGCTATGTCACTACCGACCAATTGATTTCTGGCCCGGTCACTATTGGTGGCATGCGCGAGTACCAGAACCTGGACTCAACTTACGATGCGTTCCTGCCATCCATTAACTCCACCCTGGATTTGATGGAAGACGTAAAGCTGCGTATGTCGGCCTCGCGCACCCTGACGCGTGCCAACCCCAGTGCGATGTTGCCCGCAACCCAGTTTAGTGATCCCTCGGCGCAGCAGGCGACCCAGGGTAATCCCAACCTGAGCCCTTATTTGTCCACCAACTTTGATATTGGCGGTGAGTGGTATACCGGCGATGAAGGTTATGTGGGGGTGACCTTGTTTAATAAACAGGTGACCGGTTTTACGGTATTGGGTACCAATACCATTCCGTTCCTGCAGTTGGGCATTCCCTACGATACGCTGACCGATCTGCAACGCGGGGCGCTGGATAGCCGTGGTGGCCCGAATACCGCGACGGTGACTGTACAGCAGCAAGTGAATGCACCGGGCAATCTTGAATTGCGCGGCCAGGAGATTACCTGGGTCCAGCCATTGGATATGGTTGTCGAAGGTCTTGGTTTTAACGCCAACTTCACCAAAATCGACCAAAAGGGTGAAGGGCAGGGTGCTCCCGCGCAGGCGATTGGTGTATCGCCCCAGACTTATAACTTTACCGGTTACTGGGAAAATTATGGCGCGTCGTTGCGCCTGTCCTACACCTGGTATGACGAGCAAGTTATTTCCGGTCCCAACCAGAACGGTATTTCTTTCGCCCAGTTAAAAGCAGATGCACGTGGCCAGTGGGATTTGTCAGCCAGTTACTCGTTTGAAGATGTTGCAACCGAACCAATGCTGACCCTGAACATCAGCAACCTGACCGGCGAACCATTGCGCACAACCTATCAATACGACAATGCTACTTTCACCTACTACGATCCGGGTTACACCGCGACCCTGGGGATTCGCGGTAGCTTTTAACCTGCCATAGATTTAGTCCTCCCTTGAATATTGTGTTCACCCCCGGTTGCAGAACCGGGGGTTTTTTACGGCCGCTGCTTTTGTTTGCGATGTGTTGCCACAAATAAAAACTGCCGCAAGAGCGGCAGTTTGGAGTGAGTGGGAGGTGGGTAGGTCAGGGTTAAAGTACCGACACCTTGGTCACCGTTTCAGGGTTATCATTTTCAGCACTATTGTTAGTTTCATCTTTAGTGACTTGCTGTGTATTCGCTGACAACCGATTACCAGTATTGGTCGTGGCAAGACGGAATTCTTCTTGCTGTTGGTGCCAGGCAATAATCTTGTAGTAATTGCGTACATTATCGACAAACCCGACCGGCTCCCAACCGCGCATATAACCGTGCTTGGCGCGGCTGTAATATTGCTGCTTGGATAATAGCGGCATGTATTTACGTACATCTTCCCACTTACTGGGGTCGCCGCCCATCCGCTCAGTCAAGACGCGTGCATCTTCAATGTGGCCCAAGCCTTGGTTGTAAGCGGCCAAGGCCATATTCAAGCGATCTTCACCCTGGATACGCTTGGGCAATCGTTCCAGTACGATGCTCAGATACTTGGCTCCACCGCGGATACTTTGCCGGGGGTCTTCACGGTCTTCAATGCCCATGGCTTTGGCGGTGTTTTTAGTTAGCATCATCAATCCACGTACCCCGGTATGGGAACGGGCATCGGCTTTCCAATGGGATTCTTGATAGCTGATGGCCGCCAGCAATTGCCAGTCCAGATTAAATTCTGCCGCCGCCATTTTCATATCGTCGATCCATTGCGGCAAGCGCTGTTCCAGGCGATAAGTAAACTCCATCGCTTCGCCTGTAGTGACTTCTTCTATATGACGGTCAAAAAACTCTTCGGTCACTTTTGCAAGTGTCCCATCAGCCTTGATATTGCCCAGGTATTTTTGTGCAGCATCAAAAAGGCTGGTGTCACGTTGCGTGGGAAATGCCCAGGCCAGAGGCTGAGGGTCACTCACATCGAAGGCAAGTTGAGCTTTGGGATAAGAGTAGCGGTTAAGGTCGTAGGCGGTGGAGTCAATAACAGCGTAATCGGCTTCACCTTTGTTGACCATATCCAACAAATCGATCATCTCTGCGTTGATTACTTCGCGCCACTCCAATTCGGGGAATCCGACCTGCAACTCGCGCAAGCGTCGTGCATGGGACGAACTGGCAACCACTAAAACTTCTTTGCCTTTCAAATCGGCGATGCTGGCAGGTTGGGGCCGGCGGCTGTTATAAACCAGCTGTTGGGTAACTTGCATAAAAGGCGTGGTGAAGGTGACTTTATTGTCGCGGCTCTCCAATGCAGTCAAGCCGGCGGCGGCAAAATGGACTTCCCGTCCTTCTACGCTGTTGAGCATTTTGTCTAGGTTCGATTCATCTTCGATCACCAACTTCAGGCCGAGCGAATCCGCAAAGCCTTTTACAAGGCTATATTCAAAACCCGTCAGGCCATTTGAGCCTTCGTAGTAAGTAGTAGGACCATTGCTTGATAAAACATGCAATTCGCCTGCTTCGCGCACCTTTTCCAACTGGGTTGGGGGCGCACTGCGTACCAGCAAAACGCTGCTGGCGGTAAGTAATGAGCTGATAATAACGCTCATCAGGATGGACTTAATCACTAACACTGATGGTTTGCGAATTTCCATAAAGGGTTACTCCGGTTGCTGAACTGCAACGCCCGAAAGGCTCTTCTCTTCGTGTGTGCGCATTCATGCCGAATCCAATTCCATTAACGACCCGTGCAAATACCCGATCATGGTATAGGCACTTTTTTTGTGTGCCTAGCTTGTTTTTTAAACACGATTGGGCTAGCGGTTTGGTGACAATTTGACCATTTTTGCCTGCATTCCCCAAGCCACAAGGGATCCGCCGATTTTCAGGCACGCAAAAAAAGCCGACAAACGGTCAAAAAATAAGTAAAAAATGTGATATTTGATGCCATTTGGCGCATCGATTCTTGTGGTTGCGGGCAGCAAAGCGTAAGTTTTTGTTAAAACTTTAAATAAAATAAAGACTTAATCGAGATTTTTTAGTTATAAATAAATAGCAGATGGCCTGCTATTTTGAACTTTGGTGAATATAGGGGCCGATTTATAAAGGGCTTCGGATAGAAAAGCCCAAAGGTGCTGCGAAGCGGATTACCCGCAAAACCGATGAACACTCAGGGATAAATAATCTGGATGCTGG
>JAJQJO010000296.1 GCA_021323495.1 Cellvibrio sp.
CCTGGCTTTACGATGTCCAAACCACCGTTGGTAGCGATGGGGAATGTGCATTGGCGAGAAATTCCAGTGGCCAACCAATCTTGCAAAGCCGTTGGCAGACCATGCTGTCCGGCATGAAACGCGGCGATTATTTATTTATCCAATTCGGTATTAATGACGGTGCGACTACCTGTCCGCGCCGCGTTGGCTCTACTGCATTTATGGACGAATACCAAATGATGGCCGAAGCAGCGCGTGCCAGAGGCGCCACGCCGATCTTTGTTACACCGGTATCGGCACTGCGTTGTTCTGGTAGTACCGCGGTTGCATCGCGCGGGTTTTTATCCGAAACCAATAATTTGGGCGCGCGCCTTAATGTGCCGGTCATTGACCTCCATCAACGCAGCATTCGCTTGTACAACCAACGCAGCTTCTGCCCTGTTGCCGGTGGCGACGTGAGTGCAAGTACCGGTGGCGCCGTTGGTGCATTCTTCTGTGACGACCACACCCATTTCGATCTGGGCGGCGCCAAAGATATTGGCAACCTTGTCGTACAAGGTATTCGCGATTCTAATATCCCATTGGCGCAGCACTTGAAAACCAACACATCCGAAACGGTGAATGTGTATTTGGCGGGCGACTCCATCGTCCAAAGTTACGCTGATACTTCAAGCCCAACGGATCAGGCCGGCTGGGGGCAAATGCTGCAGCAACAATACAATTCAAACGTGATCATTCATAACCACGCCGTGGGGGGACGCACCGCCCGTCGATTTATTGATGAAGGCCGGCTCAACACCATTTGGGGGGAAGCAAAACGTGGTGACTACTTGTTAGTGCAATTTGGCACTAATGATTCGCACCGGACCGCAACCTACACCATCAATGGACAAACGATTCCCTATTATCTGGAACCACAAACTGATTTCAAACGATACCTGTCGCAATACGTAACCGGCGCGCGTTCACGTGGAATAAACCTGGCGTTCGTAACACCGACGCCGAGAAATTCTGCTTACTGTACTGGCAGTAACGGTACCGCTGCCTGGGCGCAAGCCATGCGTGAATTTGCGGCAGCCGAAGCGATACCGCTGATAGATTTGAATCAGAAAACAGTGCGACATTTAACTGGAATTTGTCCGGCACCCAAGCCTGAGAATTTCTTTTTAGGGCGCAGTGACGGCTCGGTAGATGGAACACATTTTCAGGAAAACGGCGCACGTATCCTGGCGCGTTTTGTTGCGGATGGTATTGGTGAAGCAGGTATGCCACTGAATAACTATCGTAAATAAGTCTACTCAAAAAAGCATAAACGGCTACGGCCGTGTATGCTTTTTGTTACTGTGCAAGAACCTCACGGTTTACTCCCAAATGAGATCCATATTGCCGGAGAAAATTACGCTCAACTGATTATTATCAATCATGCCGACAAGATTGCTGGTGATACGTTGATGCAGCATATCGCCGCCAGTATCACTATTCGCGGCGAGGCCAATGCTACGATTGCGGCCGGATTTTTTCGCGGCATAGAGTGCGCGGTCGGCGATATTGATCACATGTTCCCAAGACAGCGCTGTGTGCTCGCCGCGCAGGAAGGGGAAACAGGCAAAACCGATTGAACAGGTTTTTTTCAAAAGGCTGCCGTCGGGTAATTTAAAATCGTACTGTTCAATACTTTTGCGAATGCGCTCGGCCATGAGTGGAGCTTCATCGCGGTCCGCGAAGCGGCTGACGATTAAAAATTCCTCACCACCCCAGCGCACCACACAATCGGATTCGCGGCATATTTTAGTGAGCAGGTTGGATAATTGTATAAGTAATTGGTCACCAGCTGAATGGCCATAAAGATCATTTACCGATTTGAAAAAATCTACATCTAAAATAAAAAAGGTTAAATCGGGCGAGTTTTTTTTCGCTGGACGATCATACCGCGCATGGTCGTATTCGCGCTGTACCTTTGCGATATCCATAAGCATTAGTTTTTGCAAGTAGCGACGATTATTCAAGCCAGTCAATGGATCAGAAAAGCTAATCGTTTCCAGCTCCGAATTTTTATTCTGCAATTCGGCGGTGCGCTCGGCCACCTTGAGCTCGAGTTTGCGGCTGATATCGCGCTCAGCCAATACTTTTTTATGTTGGTTAAGCACAAACCAGGCAAGTAAGCCCATGACGGCTAGAGCATAAAGCGTGTAAGCCCACCAGGTTTTCCACGGTGCAGGTAATACGGTGATATGGATACTGTGTCCCTGCTCATTCCAAATACCATCGTTGTTACTTGCCTTTACCCGGAACTGGTATTTACCTGCCGGCAGGTTGGTATAGAGCGCGGTGCGCTGGGTGCCAACGTCGCGCCACTGGTCATCGAACCCTTCAAGCTTATAGGCGTAAAGATTTTTATCGGGATCTCGATAATTCAGCGCGGCAAAACCGAATGAGATCATTGATTGGGTGTAATCCAGCGTGATCTGTTTGGTTTGGTTAATCGAACGGGTGAGAATATTACCGTCACCAATAGCGACTTTTTGGGTGAAGAGGCGGAAATCAGTGAGCACTACGGCCGGAGCCCTGTCATTAATCAATAATTTATTAGCATTGAAAATATACAATCCGCTACGGGTTCCAAAGGCTATTGCACCTGTGCGGGTAACAAGCCCAGCGCCGGTGGCTACACCACCGATCGTGCTACCGTTATAGCGCGTGTAATTACGCACCAGGTTAGCGTCGGGATTAAACATGGTGATGCCATTGTTGGTGCCCAGCCATAAATTTCCGATTTGATCCTCGACGATCACACGTATGCCCTGATCGACAAATCCATTTTTGGTGTTGTAGACGGAAAAATCATCGGTTCCCGGATGATAGAGGTGCAAACCTGCATCGGTACCGAACCACAGGCGCCCTTTGCGATCTTCCCAGATACTCAGTACCGAGCTGTTGGCCAAGCTGCGTGGGTTAGTAATATCAGGCAAGTACCGTTTAAACGTGCCTTTTTCGCGATCCATTAAATTCAGGCCGTCGGAAGTGCCTATCCAAAAACGCCCTTGAGAATCTTCAAACGTCACCCATACCAAGGCGCTCGATACGGTACTGGGGTCGGCGGGATTGTGTGGATAAAAAGTATAGGTGCCAGTTTTCTGGTCGAGCTTGGTCAGCCCGTTATAGTGTGTGCCGATCCACAACGTTTTTTGTTTGTCCTCATACACACTCCACACCATTTGGTCGTTGAGCCGTATGCCGGTTTTTTCTCCACGCTTAACCTGTGTCGTATCGGCGGGAACCTGGGTAAAGCGATCTTTGGTTTTATCGTAAAGTTGAATGCCGTGTCCCCAGGAGCCAAAAAAAATCTTTCCCTGGGAATCGATCACCCCGTTCAGGGTGGAGGCTGAATCGGCGCGCGAGTCTTGGCCGGAAGTGTGTTCGTAATGGGTGAAACTTTCGTCGCGCGGGTTATAGCGGGTTACGCCGCCCGCTCCTATCCACAGGTTGCCGTCCTTATCTTCTTCAATCGCCTCGACATTGTTATTGAGCAAACCCTGGCGAGGATCGGCATCGCGCTGGACCAATGTGATAGCAGTGGTTGAGCGATCATACACATTCACTCCCGAGGGGTAGGTGCCAACCCATATATCGCCGATCTTGTCCTCGTAGATACGTCGCACGGTATTGCTGCTCAAGTAGCCGGGGCGATCCTCTTGATGGGTAAACCGGATAAAGCGATCATTGGTGTGCTCGTAAAGGCTGATCCCGGCGGCATCGCTACCGATCCAAACCCAGCCACGTTTATCTACGAAGATTTGAATGGTGTTGTTATCGGTGAGGCTATAAGAGTTGTTCGGATCATGTTGATAATGGGTGATTGCGCCAGTGGCAGGGTTGAGACGATAAACCCCATCGCCACTGCCGCTCCAGATATCACCGTTGTGATCCTCCGAGATAGTCACTATGCCATTCGCCGCCATTGACTGCGGATTGGCTGGATCGACTACAAACAGCTTGGTGCTTTTGGTTTGCAAATCAAGCTGCAACAAACCCTCACTCATACCCAGCCACACATTTTTCTGCCTATCGACAAAAATGTCTTTCACTTGATTACTGGGTAACGCCTGATTGTCACCTGATTGGCTATTAATCAGCGTTACCGCAAGTGTATTGATATTAAAAATTGACAGCCCGCTACCCGTACCAATCAATAACTCGCCGTCCGGGTTTTCTGCCAGGGCATAAATTGTTTCGCGGAACAGCAGCGTGCCTTGGCTATTTTGTACCGGCAGCAACAGTTCGCGGTTACGATCGTAGCGATACAGGCCTGAGCGGGTCGCAGCCCAAAGATTGTGGTGGCTATCTTCAAGCAACTCCAGCACCTGGGTCACCGGGGAGGTTTCGGTTAAATCCTGCAGATTATTGGCAACCGGGATGTTTAAAAAGTCATAGCCGTCATAACGCAGCAATGCATTGCGGCCGCCTAACCACATAAAGCCTTCGTGATCCTCCATGATCGCCTCCACCTCACCCAGGGCAATATCCTGGCTTTGCATGATGTTGCGGAAGTTGATTTTTTTGGGATAAGCCTCAGTGTTTCTGGTGCTAGCTACCTTGGATGACGTGTCCGCATGCACTAACGGGCCAAGTATTGTCACAGATAGGATCAGCAGAAACGCGAACATGTATTGTTGCGGTTGCCGGGTTAACGTGGAGCATCGATAAATGCGATTAACAACGGAATTAAGTACGTATCGTTTCATCATTCAGGGGACTGCGATGGGTTTTTAGGAGGTTATTTGTTTTTAGCGACACATAAGTTATAGCACCAACGGTGCAAGTCGTTCGGCAGCTTGGCAAGTGGGCCTGGCTGAATCAGCGCGGCATCAACCGCTAAGCCTACACAGTTGACCATGATGAACCTGGACGACTTCTTGAAATCTTCATTGGCGAGGATGAATTACTGGACGGTCAGTAATAGCCCACCTGGTCCGCCTCGTGAAACACTACAGCTGGAACGGTTCTAAAACCGGGTAAGATTTCAATTAGGTACACGCCCACCCAGGCACGTGCCGGGGAATTGATAGGCATCAGTAAGCAGAC
>JAJQJO010000297.1 GCA_021323495.1 Cellvibrio sp.
TTTGGTGCGGAATTAGTCACCATCGATTTCACGCCCATGTTCACGCTTGCGCAATTACTTTACGGCGGCCCCTGGGTTGCCGAACGCCATGCAGGGATTGCAGAATTTATGCAGGAACATGCAGGTGATATGAATAAAGTCGTGCGCGGTATTATTGAAAACGCGGTGAATTTTTCTGCAACTGATGCCTATCGCGCTGAATACCGCCGCGCTGACCTCGCGCGTGAAATACAATTGTTAATGAACGATGTTGATGCGCTTTTGGTTCCGACATCACCGCGCCATCCAACCATTGCGGAAGTCGCTGCCGACCCGGTTGGGATTAACAGCCAACTCGGCACTTACACCAATTTTGTCAATCTCGCGGACTGCTCTGCACTTGCCTTACCCGCCACCCTACGCGCTGATGGTTTGCCTTTTGGCATCACGTTAATTGCACCCGCGTGGCAAGACGCTGCCCTCGCCGCCTTCGGAAAAAAATGGCACAGCAGTATTAATTTATCTCTGGGTGCCACCAGTCATCCGACACCGGCAATCACACTAAAAAATACCGCGCCCCCAGGTTATGTACGCCTCGCCGTAGTCGGCGCACATTTAACCGGGATGCCGCTCAACGTGCAATTGCAAGAGCGCAATGCACTTTTCGTCGAGAGCACTTATACCGCAAATAATTACCGTTTATTTGCGCTACCCAATACCACGCCGCCCAAACCTGGTTTGATCCGCTCAGCCGAGGGCGCAGAAATTATTGTGGAATTGTGGGATGTCCCGGTACAGCACTTCGGTAGTTTTGTTGCCCTGATCCCTGCCCCACTGGGTATCGGCACGCTGAGCTTGCATGATGGTCGCGAAGTAAAAGGTTTTATTTGTGAGGGCGCGGCAGTAAATGGCGCAACGGATATTACCCATTTAGGCGGATGGCGGGCTTACATAAAGTCGCTGCAGAAATAATCCTCTCCTGGCCTCCCTTGGCCGCGCGTCCCGTTTCAATGGTAGGGATTAAAAATCAGAATTAAAGTCGGAGAAAAACCATGTTGAAGACCGTACTTATCGCCAACCGCGGAGAAATCGCGGTGCGCATTGCCAAGACCCTGAAAAAAATGGGCATCGAATCAGTTGCTGTTTATTCCGATGCCGACCGTAATTCAGCGCATGTCACCGCCTGCGATAAAGCAATCTGCCTTGGTGGTAATACGGCTGCAGAAAGTTATTTGAAAGCTGATTTAATTCTCGCAGCGGCAAAAGAAACCGGCGCACAGGCGATTATCCCCGGTTACGGTTTTCTCTCTGAAAATGCAGGCTTCTGCGAAAAATGTGAAGCGGAAGGCATTGCCTTTTGCGGCCCGACTCCCGCGCAAATCCGCGAATTCGGCTTGAAACATACTTCGCGTGAGATTGCCGAAAAAGCCGGGGTACCACTTACACCCGGAACCGGATTGTTAGCATCGATAGACGACGCGGTCGCCTCTGCCGCAAAGCTTGGCTATCCAGTCATGTTAAAAAGCACCGCCGGCGGTGGCGGTATCGGTTTAACCCGCTGCAACAACGAAGCAGAATTAGTTGCTGCTTATGAAAGCGTAAAACGCTTGGGGCAAAACTTTTTCAGCGATAGCGGTGTATTCCTCGAACGCTTTGTTGATAACGCGCGCCACGTGGAAGTACAAATTTTTGGCGATGGCAAAGGCAACGTACTCGCACTCGGTGAACGCGATTGCTCACTGCAACGCCGCAATCAAAAAGTGGTGGAAGAAACTCCTGCGCCGAATTTACCGGCAGCCACACGCGATAAATTATTGGCTGCCTCAAAAAGTTTGGGTGAAGCTGTTAACTATCGCTCTGCGGGAACCATTGAATATATTTACGATGCTGCACGCGATGCGTTCTACTTTTTGGAAGTGAACACCCGTTTGCAAGTGGAACATCCCATCACTGAAGCTTGCACCGGTGTTGATCTGGTTGAATGGATGATTCTCACCGCCGCCGGTACGCCGCCAAAACTGGATATCGTCATCAATCCAAAAGGCGCGGCAATTGAAGTGCGTTTGTATGCAGAAGATCCGGTGCGCGATTTCCAACCATCACCGGGTGTACTAACCGATGTGGTCTTTTCTGAATCTGCGCGCATCGACACCTGGGTTTCAACCGGCACCGAAGTTTCGCCCTATTACGATCCGATGATCGCAAAAATTATTGTGTACGGTAAAGACCGCACCGATGCGATCAACAAAATGAAAAACGCGCTTAACGAAACCCGCGCTGCCGGTATTGCCACCAACCTGGATTACTTGCGCCAAATTATTGGTTCGGATTTTTTTGGCAGCGGCGATGTTGCCACCAACAAATTGGCCAGCTTTGAATATCAAGCGCCAGTTGTAGAAGTATTACAACCCGGCACCTACACCAGTGTGCAGGATTACCCCGGCCGCGTCGGTTTGTGGAGCATTGGTGTGCCGCCGTCAGGCCCAATGGATGATTACGCATTCCGTTTGGCGAACCGCATTGTTGGCAACCATGAAAGTGCGGCCGCGCTTGAATACACCATTATCGGACCGAAATTAAAATTCCATCGCGCTGCTACTATCGCACTGACGGGCGCAACATCGCCTGCAAAAATAGATGGTGAATTAATTCCTTTCTGGCAACCGGTAGCCATTAAAGCCGGACAAATTCTGGAAATTGGTAAAGCCGATCAAGGCTGTCGCGGTTATCTCGCCGTGCGCAACGGATTTGATGTGCCCGTTTATCTAGGTAGTCGCTCGACGTTTGCTCTCGGACAATTTGGCGGCCACGCTGGCCGCACATTGCGTGCAACCGATATGTTGCCCATAAGCAATCCGGACATTGCTGCGTGCACCACACCAGCTCCGGTTTATGACGCCGCACCTGCGCCTGTTGCATTGATCCCACCCTACTTTTTAAAAACCGAAGGTCCAAACGATTGGGAAATTGGCGTGCTCTATGGCCCCCACGGCGCGCCTGATTTTTTCACTGAAGATGCAATTGAAATGTTTTTTTCAACCGCATGGGAAGTGCACTACAACTCCAACCGTTTGGGCATTCGTTTGAATGGCCCCAAACCAACCTGGACCCGCAGCGACGGCGGTGAAGCCGGATTGCATCCCTCCAACATCCACGATACCGAATACGCTGTCGGCTCCATTAATTTCACCGGTGATATGCCGGTCATCCTCACCAAAGACGGTCCCAGCCTCGGTGGATTTGTCTGCCCGGTAACCATCGTCAAAGCCGAATTGTGGAAAGTCGGGCAAGTAAAACCGGGCGATAGGATCCGTTTTAAACGCTTGAGTTTTGATACAGCACTCGCGCTGGAGTTATCCATAGACCGCGCAATTGAAAACCTGGCCGTGCAGCCGCAAGTATTATCGGCACCTATAGTCAAACTGGAAAATACAATATCGGAGTGCATAATCGCCGCGTTACCGCCAGAGGGGAGCCGTCCCCTGGTGAGTTATCGTCAGGCGGGAGACAAATATATCCTGCTCGAATACGGCGACAACATTCTTGAATTAAGTTTGCGCCTGCGCGTGTATGCATTGATGGAAGCCTTAAAAGCATCGCCGATTAAAGGAGTAATTGAATTATCTCCCGGTGTGCGCTCACTACAAATTAATTACGACAGCCGCATCGTCCACCAACGGGATTTAATTAACCAGTTATTGGTAATAGAAGAAACCCTCGGCGATGCACGTGCGACCAAAGTTCCGAGCCGCATAGTGTATATGCCGATGGCGTTTGAAGACTCTGCAACCCTGGATGCAGTCTCGCGCTATCGCCAATCAGTGCGCGATACAGCGCCCTGGTTACCGAGCAACACGGAATTTATGCGCCGCATCAACGGACTCGATTCAGTTGAACAAGTAAAACAAATTTTATTTGAAACCAGCTATATGGTATTGGGTTTGGGCGATGTATATCTCGGCGCGCCCTGTGCAGTGCCGGTTGATCCGCGCCATCGTCTGCTCACGTCAAAATACAATCCCGCACGCACTTATACCGCCGAAGGTACCGTGGGAATCGGCGGTGTATATATGTGTATCTATGGTATGGATTCGCCCGGCGGTTATCAGCTGGTCGGGCGCACATTACCTATCTGGAATAAATTCCTCAAAAATCCGTTATTCAAAAATGGCGAGCCGTGGTTGCTGAAGTTTTTTGACCGCGTGCGCTATTACGAAGTCACCGAAGATGAACTCACCGCACAGCGCGAAGCTTTCCGCGAAGGCCGTTTAAGCCTGCGCATTGAAGAGGATTATTTCAGCCTCGCCGAGCACGAACAATTCCTGCAAGAAAACGCAGCGAGTATTGCTGAATTCAAAACCAGACAACAAACCGCTTTCACCAAAGAAGTAGCACTCTGGCAAGCCGACGAAGAAAAACAAATCGATGCGGCCCTGCAAGCCAAAGTATCCAGCGGACCCATCGACGTCGATGGCCACGCAGTGACCGCTGATATCAGCGGCAATATCTGGAAACTGCTGGTTGAACCGGGTCAATTGGTGGAAATTGATCAACCCCTGTTAATCGTGGAAGCAATGAAGATGGAATTTTCCGTGTACGCCGATCGCGCCGCAAAAATCGGATCAATTCATTGCGAGCCGGGCAAACAAGTCAATGCAGGCGATTTGTTGTTGGTGCTAGAAACGGATTAATTTAAACAAGAGTGTAGGTTGGCGGTGAGGAACGAACCCCAACACAAACAACGCGTTAATGTTGAACATTGTCATGTTGGGGTTCGCAAGCTCACCCTACGCGGGCCGCACCAACCTACGGTAAAACCATGAAATTAACTAAACACGACAAAACCAAAAAACAAGCCGAAGAACCGCGCACCAATTTAACCGAGCGAATTTATCAAACGCTTAAAGACGATATTTTTTCCTTTCGTCTGTTGCCCGGCGACCGGTTCAGTGAAAACGAAATTGCTGAACGGGTTGCCGCTAGCCGTACCCCGGTGCGGGAAGCATTGGCGCGGCTACAGCGGGAAGGATTCGTCGATGTTTCCTTTCGCAGCGGCTGGCAAGTAAAGCCCTTTAA
>JAJQJO010000298.1 GCA_021323495.1 Cellvibrio sp.
GCTAATTATTCATGGGAATAACTTTAAAAAAAATCCTGTGTTCAGGAGTTTTTTGTTTGACGGGACTCCCGGCGGGCCTTGTGTATAGTCCAATCGTTTTGTCCCAAAGTGCCGCGGACCCAGTTGTCGAAGAGATGATAGTTACGGCACAAATGCGTGAGGAAAACGCGCAATCGATTCCGCTGGCGATTGGTGTTTATGATAAAAATTTTATCGTGCGAGTGGGGGCCAGCTCATTAACGGAAATTGAAGCAGCAATTCCTAATATTAATTTCGGGCGAGGCGACAGAAACTCGCGCGGTGAAATTGCGATCAGGGGTGTTGGTGATTATTCGCGCAATATAGGTACCAATGCCCGTGTTGCGGTATATGTTGATGGAGTATTGACGGGTCGATCATCGAGTTTTGATCAAAGTTTGTTGGATGTTACGCAAATCGAGGTATTAAGAGGGCCGCAAGGAACGTTGTCCGGTACAAATGCTGTGGCGGGAGCGATTAACATTATTACCCAAAAGCCCGAGGATAGGTTTACCGCAGAATTGCTCGGCAATACCGGCAACTATGATTTAAATTCACTTACCGCAAAGATCAATCTACCCCTCACCGATGAACTCTTTACCAATCTGTTGCTTGGAACTACCAGACAAGATGGCTATATCTATAACTCGACACTTGATCGCGATCTTCAAGGTATCAACAGGGATATAGCAAAACTGAAATTGCGTTATGTGGGGATCGAAAATCTACTATTGGATGTAGGTTTTGACTATTTACATGATGACGATCAATCGACTAACGCCGAAGCTCTCGCGGGTCGCGGTTTTATGCTGGCGCCAGAACCCTATGTTGTTGCTCACAATGCCGATGAATTTGAACAGCGGGAGCTAAAAGGTACGACTATCGAAGCTACCTACGAAACTCCCGCGCAATATCGTTGGATTTCAATTACTGGCATCCGCTCCAACGAATTCAGCGAACTCAGTGAGGAGGATTACTCACCGTTGGATGTAGGAATAAGCCTGTTCGATGAAAAAAGTGATCAGTTCAGCCAGGAGATCAGGTTCGCCTCTCCCAAATGGGAAAAGGGAGATTATATTCTGGGCGCCTATTTTTTAGATCAGGATATTTCAACCCAGCGTAGCGCTAAAGCTGGTCCTTTCTTTCCTCAGGCTCCCAATTCATCGGTGCAGACACCGGCAACTGCAGAGGTTGAGTCAACCTCTTTGTACCTGCATGGCAATTATTATTTCAACCAGCAATGGAGCCTGACTGCCGGAATTCGTTACGTGCACGAAGACAAAAATATCGATTATTCGAGTATTGATACCACCGGCCTTTTTATTAACGTCGATCATTTGTATGACCAAAAAACGTTTAATGAGCCGCTGCCGAAATTGGGGATTAATTTTCAATTTACGCCTGATGTTTTGTTCTATGCCAGCATTGCACGGGGCTATAAAAGTGGCGGTTGGAACGCCGACTTTATCGATACGCTGGAACATTTTCAGTTTGATCCGGAATATGCCATTAATTACGAGTTGGGTGCAAAGTCCAGCTTATTTGATGACAGGCTTACCCTTAATATCTCGGGCTTCGTCACCAGGTTTGATGACTTTCAGGTCTTTCAATTCGATCACACCCAATCCAGCACGGTAGCGTCATTGACTAATGCCGGAAAAGTCACCAGCCAGGGTATTGAGCTGGATATCAATGCATCGCTTACTCAACAGTTGAGTGCCAGCCTCAATCTGGCTTTTACCCAGGCAAAATTTGATGAGTTCAAGGATGGTAACCAGCAAGGGGACGACTACGATGATCACTATCTTCCCTACGCACCTGAACATACCTATTTTGTAGCGCTTGATTACCGTACGCCGCTTATGGATCAACTGGAAATGTACGGCCACATCGATTACGGCTATACCGGTGAATATTTTTCCAATGCCGATAACATGCCGGACAATACCATTGACAATTACTTCGCTGCCAATGCCCGCGTGGGGATAAACATTGATACCCAATGGGATATTTCCCTCTGGGTCAAAAACATGACCGATGAAGCGAATCTCCGGGAGCGCTCAATTTCATTTCTCCGGGTGCAACGCGGCATGTACAACCCTCCGCGAACTTATGGATTGGCCATTAACTATAAAATTGATTGATCAACGCTCCGGAAACCTGAAGTGGGACGGTTTTCGGAATTAGGACAATATCGTAGTGTGCGCTGGTTCGCGACGTTCGGATGACGCGAGCCAGCCAAACCTGAATATTTTTTGGCAAGGATATCAGGCGAACGCCCATCGGGTTATTTCTGTGGAAACTCTCTCTGTCTTAATCGGCCACCGCACCAGCGGGATGAGACGAGAGAACCGAATAACTAACAACATTAGTTGATAGTAACCACAGTAAATCAATAACCATAACGATGCAGGTAACACCATGAAAACTTCCTTGCGGTATCTTACCCAAGGCGCTTTGGCGCTGGGTGTTGGTCTCACCATGACTGCCCCCGTCATTGCGCAAACCACTCCTATCTGGTCAGACGAATTCAACGGGACGCGAATCGACAATACCATTTGGTCCTACAAAGTCGGCGGCGACGGTAACGGCAATGGTGAATTGCAGTACTACACCGCACGCAGTGAAAACGCCTATCTGGAAGATGGCAAGCTCGTCATCGAAGCGAAACGCGAAGCCTATGAGGGCAACCAATTTACCTCGGCACGTCTTCATACCAATGGCCGTATGTCATTCAAATACGGCACCCTTGAGGCGCGCATAAAGCTGCCCCGTATGGATAACGGCCTCTGGCCGGCCTTCTGGATGCTGGGCACCAACTTCGGTTTGGACGGTTGGCCCAAATCCGGTGAATGGGACATCCTTGAGGCTGGTTATAAATCAGCACAGGCTAATGGCACCGTCAATAAATCCGTATCCGGCGCTATGCACTGGTGGCACGAAACAGGCACCTGGAGCGAGTGGCTGCAAGCTGACAAAGCGGAATCCACTACGTTACCTGTCAACCTCTATGAGGATTACCACACCTACAAGCTGGATTGGACGCCCACCAATGTGACCATCAGCGTGGATGGCAATCCGTATTTCAATATGGATATTACCGACCCGAATATGTCGGAATTCCGCGACAACCCGGCGTCAATTATTTTGAACCTCGCTGTCGGTGGCTGGAATTTTGTCGAGATCACTGATCCGGCGCAAATCACAGCGCCGTTCCCCGCAAAAATGTATGTGGATTACGTGCGTCTTTACGCCAATGAAAACACCCAGGTGAATATCGCCAATTCCGACTTGCCGAGCGGCAATTTTGGCATCAGTACCGAAACCACTCCGGTTTTGAACGAACTGAATTGGGGCGATCGCACCAGCTTGTATGTCTGGAACAATATGACCAGCATTGCAACTACTCCCTCCGAAGGTAGCGGCGCCTTGGCATATTCGATTGCTGCAGGCGATTGGTGGGGGATGGGCCTGGTTCACAAAGACCAGAATTTGCGCAACTACAAGCACGGTTACTTACACCTGGATATCAAAACCAGTTCCGCCAGTAGTTTCAGTATTGGCCTGACCAGTACGTCTGGTGGTGACGGCAAAGTGGATTTCAATGAAGGTGGCGATCAATACGGTCTCGCGCGCGATGGCGAATGGCACCACGTAGCCATTCCGCTAAGCAAATTTGGCAACCTTGATTTTGAAACCATGAAAACCCTGTTCAGCGTGTTTGGTCCCGGCCCGGCTGCACCGATGGAAATTGCCTTCGATAATATTTATTTAACCGAAAGTATTGCGTTGCAAGCGCCGGAATTTGGCAACTTTGGTATTTATACCGAAACTCCTGCGCACAAAAACGCGGGTGAATTTGCGTTTGGCGTGAGCGGTGATTTGTTCCTGTGGGATGAAACACTCACGCTGGAAAGCGATACCAATAAAGAAGGCAATTCCGCACTGCATTTAACATCAACCGGTAAAGGTTGGTACGGGATGGGCTTGGCTGCGCGCGATGGTTTTAACTTGACTGCGTTTGATAATGCCGATGCAAAATTGCATTTCTCGATGAAGACTTCACACACCGGTGATTTTCAAATCGGTTTCAAAAGTGGCCCGTTGAATAACATCGGCCAAAAGTGGATTAACTTCAAAGCCGGTAGCGATCCCTACGGTTTTGTGCGCGATGGCCAATGGCATGACATCGTTATCCCCATGAGCGAAATTGCACAAGATCTGGATTTGTTTGATGTGCGCCAGCTGCTGCAAGTACTCGGTACGGGTGAAACCGCAGGCATTAGCATCGACGACGTTTATCTTTCGGGCGGCCAGGCAGCGAAAGATCCAGGCACCGATGGCACAGTGGTAAACCGTGCACCTTCTGCGGCGATTAAGACCTCGATCATGGGTGGTATTGCACCAGCCATCATTTCATTTGATGGCAGCAAATCTGTCGATGTCAATGGTGACGCGCTGACCTACAGCTGGGATTTTGGTGATGGCACTACCGGTACCGGTGTTAATGCAAATCATACTTACGTGAATGAGGGTTCGTATCACATTTCACTGACGGTAAGTGATGGTGAACTCAGCGCGGTTGCGAAAACGGTGGTGTTTGTTGATAAAGACTTCAGCAGCGCAAAAAGTAAAAAGCGTGGCCTTGGTTACGGTACGCACTCGGTTGAAGATATGGCCGTTATGTCCAAAGGCATCAGCTGGTGGTACAACTGGAGTATCAAACCGGATCTGTCGATTCAAAATGTTTACCAGCAGTACGGCGTAGAATTTGTGCCAATGGCATGGAATGGTAATTTTAATGACGCAGAGATGCGCGCTTATATTGCCGCGCATCCGGATGTGAAATATATCCTCGCCTTTAACGAACCCAACTTTATTGACCAGGCGAACATGACCCCGTCACAAGCGGTTGCGCAGTGGCCACGTCTGGAGGCCATCGCCAATGAATTTGGTTTGAAAATTGTCAGTGTGGCGATGAATTACTGCGGCAATTGCGTAACCGAGAAC
>JAJQJO010000299.1 GCA_021323495.1 Cellvibrio sp.
AACGGGCAGCGCGACATGGTATTTAAAGGTCTGGAGAATGTGCGCACCGATTGGACCCAGTTGGCCAAAGAATTTCAGATGACGCTCTACCGTAGAATTTTTGACGGGGAAGATTATTTTGATTTTGTGCGCAGCACGACTGCGCAGGTATTGGCGGGCGAGCGGGACCTGGAATTAATTTATCGCAAGCGCCTGCGCCGCCACCTGCATGAATACCAAAAAAATGTTCCGCCCCATGTACAGGCTGCGCGCAAGTATGTGCAGTTAACCGGCGAGCGTTTGCGCCGTGGTAACTGGATCAGTTATGTGATTACCGTCAATGGCCCCGAGCCGGTGGGGTCTGATGAAATCAATATGGCGTTGCGCCAAAGTCCCATCGACTATCAACATTATGTGGACAAACAACTCACGCCTGTTGCCGATAGTATTTTGCATTTTATGGATGAGTCGCTAAACCAATTGGTAGAAAGCCAGTTGTCGCTGTTTGGTTGATGTGTTACCAACACCCGCGTGCTAGCGTTTAAATTCCAGCCGGTATTCGCTGGGGGTGTAGCCGGTGATGCTTTTAAAACTGCGACGAAATGCCGCGTCATCCGAAAACCCCAAATCATTACTAATGTTGCTGATGGCCTTGTGGCTGTAGATCAACTGTTCACTCGCCTGATGTAACTTAATTAATTTCATAAATTGTGCGCAGGGTAAACCTGTTGCAGTTTTGACTTTGCGTGCGAGTGTGCGCTCGGACATATTCAATTTATTGGCCAGACCCACGAGCGATAATTGCACCGCTGCTTGCTGTTCAATCCAGAGATAGATCTTGCGCATCAGTGGATCTTTCAATTGCATCAATTGGATGTTTTGGAAGGGCTGTAATTTTTTTTCCGGGCGGGGTATTACCATTATCTCGGCAATATCGCGCCAGCGCTGTTCGCCGCAACTATTGATAATCAGTTGTTGCGCAATCGGCAAATAACCATTAACTCCTGCTGCGGTAGTGCATTGAATAGTGTGCTGCTGTTTTGATTTTGTGGTAGCGGAACTGGCGATGCAGGTGTGGGTAAAACGCCATTGCACTTCGGGGTAGTGGGTGTGAAAAAAATCGGCCATCCACCAGGTAGATGTGGCTTCTAATCGATTTAATTTTCCGGCTGCGGCCAACCAGCAAACACCGGAGCAGTAGGCCAGCAGTTGGATATGTGCGGGTATTTTTTTGAGTGCTGTAATCAGGCTTTGGTGTTTCTCCAAATTGTGTTGCAACTCTGTGTTAGCACTGGCCCAAAATCCGGGGACTATCAGGGCATCAATTCCGGGCACGGAATCAATATTTTTTGCTGCGATTTCTGTAAGTGTGAATTGCGGCGTAAGCGTTGCCTGCAGCGTTTGGTTTTCAAGTGTCGGGTTAATAGGTGTTTTATCCAGCCCCAACCAGGTCACCGTAAATAACTTTTTCCCTTCACGTTGGTTGGCGACATAAAGCAATTCGCTAAACGCCAGCAGCCCGGATGCAATACAGCCGGGGTAAAGCAGCACACCAATATTCATCAAATCCTCCGCTTTGCTGGCTCAAGTAGACACCGTGAATGGCTGGTTATGTATTTAATGTGGCAATTTTAGCCATCTGCAAAGCCGTTTGCCCGATTTAATATCCTGTTTCATTGAATTTCTTCGGGGGCTTTTATGAATATTACGCAAGTGCGCAATGCAACGGTGGTGATCCAAATAGGGCAGACAGTGGTTTTGGTTGACCCTATGCTGGCACCCAAGGGAGCCATACCGGCCTTGAAATATTTTGGCGTTGAGCGCCGCCGCAACCCCCTGGTGGATTTGCCGGAAAACGCTGACTCATTGCTGGAGCAGGTGACCCATTGCCTGATCACCCACTGTCAAAAGGGCCATTTTGATCATTTGGATCGCAGGGCGATCAAGTGGCTGCGCGAGCGCAATATTCCGGTATTTTGTGCAGAGGGCGATGCGGGGTTTTTGCAGCAAAAGGGATTGCTTGTGATTGCGTTAAACCCGGAGCGGTGCTCGGCCTTTTTGTCCGGGCAGATTCAATTGATTCCTTGTCTGCATGGGCGGGGCCTAATCGGCAAAATGATGGCGCATGGTGTGGGGTATTTTATCCAACTGCCGGATGAGCCAAGCCTTTACATCGCGGGCGATACCTTGCTAACTGATGAGGTGCGCCAGTGCATCGCACTGAACCAGCCGGATATCACTCTGATTCCCGCAGGTGGCGCAAGGTTTGATCTGGGCGGCGACATTATTATGGGCGTAGACGAGGCAATTGCTGTGGGCGAGTTAACGGGCAAACAGGTCATTGCCAATCATCTGGAGGCCTTGGATCACTGCCCGGTTAGTCGCGTGCAATTGCAGGCCGAGGTTAACCGGCGCCAGTGGCAGGAGCGCTTTTTTATCCCTGCCGACGGTGAGACGCTGACGTTCGGCGCACACCAGAGCGAGGCTGTACAGGTGATGTCTGGTCCCGATTCCTATATTGCCGATCCCGCGTGATATGCGCAGTTTTACATTTTATGGATGAGTCGCTCGGGCAGCTTGTTGAGAATCAAATGTCGCTGTTTGGAAATTAACAATAACAGCCTGTTTTAAACCAACAAATCCTCTAACCCGCCCACTTTCGCCAGCGCAATCATGCTTGCTGGCGCCTGTAAAAAGTACAGTTTTTTTTGCTGCTGTTGGGCAATGCGCAACCAGCCGAGCAGTAATGCAATCCCTGCGCTGCTGCTGTAGGTGATGGCACCGAGATCCAGTTTGCAATCAACTGGCGCAGATTCCAATAACCACTGCTGCCCCTGCTTATCAACTTCCAGCACGGTTTCATGATTGAGCACGCCTGCCAGAATGAGTGTGTCACCGTTGATGCTGATGCTCGCCGAGGAGTCCATTAATTTATCGGTTCCTTTGTAGGTGCACTACTTTTTAATGCGGTAATTTCGGGAGCCACTTGCCAGTTTGCAATGACTTTATCAATATCGCCTTTATAGTAATCGGCCGATACTGCAAATTGATTGCGATAAGTAAGGCCAAGATTAATGCCTTCAATAATTAAATTGTTTAGTTTCCACTCACCACTTTTGTTGCGGCGCATACTGTACTGAATCACGTAGGGTTTGCCCGATGCGTTGTAAACATGTTGCATCACGGTTACTGCACCGCTCGCTATATCATCGCCTTTGCGCAAGGGTAGGGTTTTAATATTTTGACCATCAAAGTCGAACAGCCCCTTCGCGTAAGTGTCAACAATGCCGCGCTTGAACCTGGCACTAAAATTACTTATCTGCTGTTTAAGCGCGGTTTTTTCAGCCTCGGTTGTGAGTGATTTATAGTGCTGGTCACTGGCATAACGTCCCATCACACTGCGTGCGAATTTATCAAAATCAATCACGTCTTCCAGTAATACCGTGACTTGTTCATTGTATTTTTGGGGATCTTTTTTATAGTCTGCTTTAGCGTTTTTTATAATATCCAACACTTGTTCCGTTGTCTGCTGTACGACTTGATGAGGGTCGTCTTGCGCCTGAGTGGCTACTGCCAGGCAGCACATAATTACACTGACACCGAAAACAGGTACCGATAAAACCCGCGTTATGATGTTATTCATCTTGTTGAGCCCCTTTGCTACCCATACTGGTAAGCATTGTGCTGATTAAATCCTCCAACACTAACGCCGATTGCGTATCGACAATATTGCTTCCATCTGCCAGTAGCTCGGAGTCGCCGCCCACGACAATCGATATATATTTCTCGCCGAGAATACCAGCGGTTTGAATAGCCGCAATACTATCTTGTGGTAAAAAATCCACATCAGTTTTAATTGCCATTTCAACTTTTGCGCGATTATCTTTTGGGTCAAGCGCAATAGCGGAAACCCGTCCAATCATTACACCGGCAACAGTCACTTGTGCTCCCGGTGTTAAACCTGCTGCATTATTGAAATGGGCATAGAGGGTGTAGGTCTTACCGGTACTCTCGTTCAGGTTTAATCCACTGACTTTAATTGCGAGAAAAACCAGTGCCAGAATGCCTGCGAGCATAAACGCACCGACGCTGATTTCCATGGTACGAATTTTCATTCTCAATTTACTCCAAACATAATAGCGGTAAGCAAAAAATCCATTGCCAAAATAGCTAACGATGAATACACCACTGTGCGTGTGGTAGCCGCGCTAATTCCTTCGGACGTTGGAATAACATCGTAGCCCTGGAAAACAGCAATCCAGGTAACTACCACACCAAACACGATTGATTTGATCAAACCATTGAGCACATCTTCTTGAAAATCGACAGCTTGTTGCATATTGGCCCAGAAAGACCCCGCATCGACATGCAACCAGAAGATGCCAACCATCGCTGCGCCCAGGATTGCGACCACATTAAAAATCAACGCGAGTATCGGCATGGCAATCATGCCAGCCCATAAGCGCGGGCGCAGAATACGCTTCAGTGGATCGACACCAATCATTTCCATTGAGGCAAGCTGCTCGGTGATTTTCATCAATCCGATTTCGGCGGTTAACGCAGAACCTGCGCGCCCGGCAAACAAAAGTGCCGCAACCACTGGCCCCAATTCGCGCAGTAAAGAAAGGGAAACAAGTTGGCCGAGTGCTTGATCAGCACCAAAACGCGCCAGTACGGTATAGCCCTGCAACGCCAGCACCATGCCGATAAAAAGACTTGACACCACAATAATCACCAGCGAATAAACGCCGACAAAATACAATTGCCGCAGCAGCAAACCGGGGCCATTGCGCCAATCCGGAAGGCTGATAATTGCATGCCACCACAACAAACTTGCACGCCCTAGCACGCTGAGCGAATTGAGCCCCGCAGCCCCGAAACGCTGTAAAAAATTCAGCAAGATTCACGCTCCTGCATCGCTGCGAGATGTAAATCCTGCCGATAGTCTGCTGCCGGGTAATGAAATGGCACAGGGCCATCCGCGAGGCCGCAAATAAATTGGCGCAGATGCGGATCATCGCTCTGCAATACCGCTTCGGGTGT
>JAJQJO010000300.1 GCA_021323495.1 Cellvibrio sp.
AATTAGTGCTGCGCAATTTTCTATTTCGCGCCAGCCGGGTAAAAATACCAATACCGTTGTGTTTTGCCAGTGCGGATAAGCAAGTAAGGCACGCGCTAATTGTTCTTCCAATTTTTCAGCGTAGGCATTCGGGTTTTGTTTGACAGGTTGATATTGGATACTTACCGGAAAACAGCGGCCAGGAGCAAACAAGCGATTGGAAATTTGTTGTTGTAATGCAGGATCAGGTGTTGCACTCATCAACACCAACTGCAAATCATCGCGCAGGATTTGCACTTCTTGCAAAAATGCCCAGGCCATATCCTGATTGACGCTGCGCTCGTGGATTTCATCAAGCATGACGCAGGCTACACCATCAAGTGTGGGATTTTGCAATAAATGTTGCAGCAAAATACCGGGCGTCATTAAAACCAGGCGGGTATTACTACCCATGCGCGAATCATAAGGTACCTGATATCCGACTTGCTGCCCTGGAGTTTCTCCCAACAATTGCGCCAGCCGTTGCGCCAGTGCCTGGGCAGCCAGCACGCGTGGTTGCACCAGCCAGACTTGTTGGCCTGCAGGCGTTTGCGCCAGTACCCAGAGTGGTGCGAGTGTTGACTTGCCCGCGCCTGGCTCGGCTTCCAGCAACAGCGGCGTATTGGCCAATGCAGCAATAAATTCTTTGTGAAGCGCACTTAAGGGTAAATCTGGTAGCTGCATTACAAATCCAGAAAAATTATTAAAAAGCGTGAGTCAGTTTAATACCGGCCGTAAAATTGCGCCCGAGCGCCGGTTCAAACGCACGGCCGTTGGCCTGGTTGACGATGACCGAACCCACATAATTTTCATCGGCCAGGTTGGCGAGTTTTAACCACCAATCAAAGTGCAGCGATTTAAGGGGATAAGTGCCTTGGGCACCAATATCAAAGGTGTGAAAACCCGGTGCGTAAACCTGATTGTTATCAGCAGTGTAAATCCGCGAACGCTGCTGCGCATTTAGATCCAACTGCAAACTATCATTCGCAAACGGCCGCCATTGTACACCCAGTTGGTATTGTTCGCCCGCAACGCCAGGCAATTGATTGCCACTCCACTGCCCGGCGGAATAAATTGCATCCAGTGATTGCAAACTCAACTGCATGCGCAGCGTGGGATGAATATCGTAGCGGCCAAATAATTCGATACCATCGCGCTCAGTGGCCGCCGCATTGCGGTAACTGGTGCGGCCATTGAGCGATTGATCCACTACGATTTCGTTGTCAGTATCGATAATAAATTGGGTGATGGTAAGTTCACGTGTGTCATCGGGGCGATAACTGATTCCCCATTGTTGCTGATGATTAATAGCGGCTTCCAATTCAGTATTTAAGCCAGTCGCATTCGACTTATAGGCCATTTCGGTGAGCGTCGGTGTTTCATAACCACGGCCGCTGCCAACAAATAATTCCCATGCAGGATTAAGTAAATAATTTGCACCGAACGCATAAGAACTTTCGCGATAATCGCGCGCACCGGAATCATCCGGATTGCCGGTTACGATAAATGAATCCACTACATCAATATCCAGATTCATAGCGCGCGCGCCGGCATAGAGCGTTAATTTTTCCACCGGCTTGAGATGGAGCAACGAATAAATATCGCGGCTCTGCACATCACCTGTCTCGTCACGACGCAAGTCGCCAGCCGTACCAAAATCGTTAACATAGCCACGCCGATGATCTTGCATCTGTGCCAGCTCCGCACCAACACTGATTTCCGTTGGCAGATTAAAAAACTCCAGACTGTGGGTGATAGTGCCGCTGGCACCGGAAAAATCCCGCGCTAAATCCACCACACCGCCGCTACTGGCAATCGCATCACCCGCGAAACCCAGGTACTGTTCAATGTCGCGCTCACCCTGCCAAAGTCCGGTTTGCCAGCGGGTTGCGCCCGTATTATCGCGCACAGTAATTGAGGTCTGCTGGTGACCCACTATTTTGCGCGTATCGAAAAGTTCTGCCGCCGCATTTAATTGCCAGGGATCTTCACGCCACTGTTCCGGTGTCAGCCCCAGGGGATCCTGCAACAAGGGATCATCGCTGTAGTCGTGCTTGAGAATGACATCAACGCCATTAGCCGTAGCGTAAAAAAATTGCACCCCCGCCTGTTGTCGCTCCGCGCGTGAATGCGGACGCTCGCCATCGATAATGCTGTTGCCAAATTGCGCACGCAACGCAAGATTTTCATTGCGCCATTCACCATTGAGCGTTTGGCGCGCGAGGCCAGGATCACCCCCGTTCAATCCAATCCCGAGGCGGCTCGATTCCGGGACTGCAGTTTGCAGCGCAATCACACCGCCCGCGCCATTGCCATAGAGCACCGCGATGGGTCCGCGCAATACTTGCGCACTGCCGATATTGTCGAGCATCACACTACCTAACTGACCTTGGCCATCGGGAGTCGACATGGGAATTGCATCAACTTGCAAATCAATTCCGCGCACACCGAATGCAGAGCGCGCGCCAAATCCACGCAAGCTGATGCGCGTGTCCTGTGCGTAGTTAGTGCGTGAATCCACCTGGACACCGGGAATTACTTGCAGGAGCTCGGCGGGATCGATACGTGCCCCTATTGCGAAATCCTCCCTGGTCTTTATCAGTAATTGGCCGCCGGGAACAGGAACCGACGTTCGCTCGCCCGATACCAGCAAAGTTTCCAACAATTCCGGTACGGCCTGTGCGGACGATATATTGGGTGACGCAATAAGCGCCGCACCAAAAATCGTCATGCCTGTTAACGACGCGGTTTTAAACGAAAATAATTTTAATGGAACGCTCTTGCACCAAAGCATGTTTTTGTACGAGTAAATCATAGGCACCTAACCTCAATGGCCGCGCGGTTTGCAGCAGCACCCAACGTCCGGCCATTTTGCTAAAAATGCGATCAACTCTCATCAACTAAAACGATTTTTTACCTCGACCAATACTCATGCTGCGCTTTTGCGAAACAGGAATGGACGATGGCACGCCACGCCAGGATCCATTCCCATGGGGAAATGGCCTTAATTCGGTGTAAATGGCTGTTAAACCCGCCCAAATTTGCCAATAATCGCAATAACTTATATATTTGCCGTCTGTTTTTTGCCGCGCGCAAGTTGGTTTCCAGCTATGTCTCATCGGCAGCAAGTGCTGATCTAGCGAAAAAAGCACTGATGTAGCGAAAAAATGTTGATATAGCAAAAGTCCCCCTGATCAATTATTCGCTGGCCCGTCACTGACTGGCTTTGGCGAATTGTTTTTATGCAATGCAAATTATTAGTCGACGCTACGGCGTCATTTTTTGGAGAAGACCATGTCCACGCTCATGAATACTTACGGCACCAGAACCCTGACCCTCACCAGGGGCGAGGGTAGCCGAGTATGGGATGACAGTGGCAAATCCTATCTGGATGCAATCAGTGGCATTGCTGTGTGCGGCCTGGGCCATGCACACCCTGCGCTGACCAAAGCCTTATCGGAACAAGCTGCCACACTGCTGCACGTCTCCAATTTATACAATATTCCGCAGCAGCAGCGCCTGGCTGATTTACTGATCCAGGTATCGGGCATGGACAAGGTGTTCTTTTCCAATTCTGGTGCCGAGGCCAATGAAGCGGCGATCAGGATCGCACGTAAATACGGCAACGATAAAGGCGTGAAAAATCCCGCTGTCATCGTGATGGCCAATAGCTTCCATGGGCGGACTTTGGCGACCCTGAGCGCTACGGGTAATGCCAAAGTGCAAATCGGCTTTGAGCCACTGGTGGAAGGCTTTATCCGTGTGCCTTACGACGACGTTGCGGCAGTCAAATCCGCCCTCGCCGAACATAAAAATATTGTCGCCATTCTGGTTGAGCCGGTGCAAGGTGAAGGTGGTGTGAGGGTACCCGCAACTGACTACCTGAACCAACTGCGCGCTGTTGCTGATCAATATGAATTGCTGTTGATGTTGGACGAAATCCAGACCGGCAATGGCCGGACCGGTACCTATTTCGCTTACCAACACAACGGCCTCCTGCCCGATGTCGTCACCACCGCAAAAGGTTTGGGTAACGGTATGCCCATGGGCGCTTGCCTTGCACGCGGTAAAGCAGCCGATGTGTTGCAACCGGGCAATCATGGCACCACCTTTGGTGGCAACCCGCTCGCGTGCAGCGCCGGTATTGCGGTAATTGAAACCCTGCAATCCGCCAATCTGATCGCGCGCGCTAAAGTGCTGGGTGATAAGTTACTGACGGATTTCAAAGCTGCGCTGGCCGGTAACCCCAAAGTGACCAATATCCGCGGCAAGGGTTTGATGATTGGTATCGAACTCAATGCCCCCTGCCCTGAGCTGGTCCAAAAAGGCCGTGACTTGGGTGTGCTGATTAATGTCACTGCGGTAAACACGATTCGTTTGCTGCCGACGTTTATCCTCACCGATGCCGAAGCTGACGAATTGGTCAGCAAAGTTGTACAGCTGGTTAACGAGTTTTGACCAGTTGGTTAATGAGTTTTAAACAGGCGCGCGCATAAGGCGCGCGCTGCAATAAAAGAGCAATGATTATGGTTCCCCCAAAGGCACCGAGACATTTCCTGACCCTCGCTGATATTAACCGCGCCGAACTGCAACAAATTATTGCACGCGCCATCGAACTCAAAGCCATGTTGCGCCAGGGTACCGCCCCTGAGCCTTTTAACAATAAAGTACTGGCGATGATTTTTGAGAAAAACTCCACCCGCACCCGCGTTTCGTTTGAATCCGGTGTTGCCAAGCTGGGCGGCCATGCGATTTTCCTATCCACCAAAGATTCTCAACTGGGTCGCGGCGAGCCAATCGAAGATGCTGCACGCTGCATCGCCAGCATGGTTGATATGGTCATGATCCGCACTTTTGGCCATGATACGGTCGAGCGTTTTGCCGCATATTCGCGTGTACCCGTGATCAACGGCTTGACCGATGAATATCACCCCTGCCAATTGCTCGCGGATATCCAAACCTATGTCGAACAGCGTGGATCACTCGCGGGCAAAACC
>JAJQJO010000301.1 GCA_021323495.1 Cellvibrio sp.
GGGTTGTAATTCGTGGGTTTGGGTATCCGCGTAATTAATAAAAAGCGGCTTCGGCCGCTTTTTTATACGCAGGAAAATAATGCTCTGACATGCCTGATCCAGGCTTTCCATAATTTCGCTGCATGCAACATCAATACACACGCAAAATTGGCCCCGACTTACGTTGAAATTTAGCTTGTTGCCGGGATCAGCCAGGCATTAACACTGTCTGGATTCCTGGGTTATGCTGCGCGGCCATTAGATGTTAGGGATGTTTATCAATGAAGCCGCGCAGCAAACTTAAACCGTTATTTGCGTTACTGATTTTTGCCTTGGGTCTAGTGCTGCTCAATAACATTAATAAGCAGCAGCTGTTGGATTCAGTAGATGTGCAGGAGCAGTTGGCGCTGCCGATGGAAAAGGGAAGTGTTGCCGGTGCGGATGTTTTGATCGCCGAGGCATTCCGCAATGGCAGGTCCAATGTGCAGCTGGGTGGCGAGGGCAAGGTTGTGCACCTGCTACCCGATGATAGTAATGGCAGCCGTCACCAAAGATTTTTGATCGAATTGGAGTCCGGCCACACGCTGTTGATCGCGCATAACATCGATCTGGCGCCGCGCCTTGATAACCTGCGCGAAGGTGACCTGATTGAATTCTACGGTGAGTATGAATGGAATAAAAAAGGCGGTGTGATCCATTGGACACACCATGATCCCAAAGGTGTGCATCCCGGTGGCTGGCTGAAATACCGGGGGCGCATTTTTCGGTAATACACATTAACCAAATCCAATTTTTTAGGGAAACACCATGCCTCATCGTCACCGAGAAGGTCATCGTTCACATCATTCCGGTTGGTTGCGTGCAGCCGTATTGGGCGCGAATGACGGGATTATTTCGACCGCCAGTTTAATGATGGGGATCGCCGCTGCAGGTGCAGATTCAACGGCAATCTTATTGGCGGGTGTAGCAGGGCTAGTGGCCGGTGCGATGAGTATGGCTGCCGGAGAATATGTTTCGGTACGTTCACAGGCGGACACTGAAGCGGCCGACCTTGCCCGCGAAACCCATGAGTTGGAACACGATGTGGCTGGCGAACATCGCGAGCTTGAAGAAATCTATGTCGCACGCGGATTGGAACGCACGCTCGCGCACGAAGTAGCAAAACAATTAATGCAGCACGATGCACTTGGCGCCCATGCGCGTGATGAATTAGGCATCACCGACATGTTCAGCGCGCGACCATTGCAAGCCGCGCTCACTTCTGCCGCCACCTTTGCCGGAGGTGCTTTGATCCCGTTGTTAGTGGTGCTACTACATCCCGCTGAATACCTGTCCTTCGCGATTGTTTCGGTCTCGCTCCTTGCATTGGCGCTATTGGGTGGGCTGGCGGCAAAAGTGGGCGGGGCAAATACGTTTATCGGGGCTGCGCGAGTAGGTTTCTGGGGCGCTGCCGCCATGGCGTTAACCGCCGCCGCCGGGCACTTGTTTGGCGTTGTGCTATGAGCTAAAAATTATGTTGATTATTTCACTCATCGCGCAATTGATTTGCACAAATTTTTCGTCGCTCGCCAGAATTGTCGATGTGGTTTGGGTGTAGCGCGACCCATCGATATCGTCTGCACAGTGTTCAATTAATGCCTGTGCTGAAGCGGGTGTGGTTTCCAAATGGAATTGGAAACCGTAGACCCGATCCTGAAAAACATAAGCCTGATTTGCACAGCCTTCGCTGCTCGCCAGATGCGTCGCACCGGGCGGTAGTGCAAAGGTATCGCCATGCCAATGAAACACTTCCGGGTAGCGCTCCAATATCTGCGCAATTGGATGGGTGGCAGTAGCAGGGTTAACCGCGATGGGTAACCAGCCGATTTCCTTGTGCGTATTGCGGGTGACTTTTGCACCCAGCACATCGGCAATCAGCTGCGCACCCAGGCAAATGCCCAGCACAATTTTGCCGGCGGCTATGGCGTCTTTGATCAGCTTTTTCTCCCCGGTCAGCCAAGGGTAAATTGCCTCATCGTAGATGCCCATCGGGCCGCCCATTACCACTAATGCATCAAAATCACTCACCGCTGGAGCTGCATCGCCGCGATACCAATGGGTGCTGGAAAGTGAATAGCCGCGCGCGCGAAAGTCGCTGGCCATACTGCCAATATCTTCAAAGGGGACATGTTGCAGGCTGTGAATTCTCATTGAGGACTCCTTCTGTGGTCATTTGGCAGGGATTAATAAGGCTGATTATGCAGAAAACTGGCTAACGGAGGTGTATTAATTCCATACAACTGGCGCCGGACCCGCTGATTGTCTGATGATTGGTGTATACTCGGGCACAGTTCGTGCGTGTAATAAATAGTCTCATTGTGCGCTCCTTCTACTGTCTCGCCGCAGGTTTGAAATCCTCATGTCAGGTTTGAACCCCCCTAATGCCAGATTTGAACTTCCTGATGCATAAGCGCGGAACAGTAGTTATATCGGCAAGTCTGCGTGACTTTCCCCCCAAGCCTTTGGCTGCAATAACTTTTGGTGAATAGATTGATCGGAAATTTCTTTAAAAAATTGATAGGTTCAGGTGCGGAAAAACCTGAAAAGAACGAGGCAACATCCAAGCCCGCCAGTGACAAACCAGCCGCAAAAAAACATCCTCGCGATCGCAATAGCCAAAATAATCGTGGCAACCGCAACTCACGTGATCAGCGCCAGGGTCAAAAAACCGAGCAATCGCCACCCGCCGTACAGCGCGATCACTCTGCGAAACCGGCCAGACATTCAGAATCGCGGCCCAAAAAAGCCGTGAAAGTAGATCATGGTCCCTGGGATATTTCCCAATTTGCGGTTGAAGAAATCGAGGGCAAACCCCGCTTCCACGATTTTGATCTGGAACTGCCGATCATGCGTGCTATTGCTGACCTCGGTTTTAAATATTGCTCACCAATCCAGGCACAATCGCTGCCCTACGCTTTGCAAGGTAAGGATGTGGTAGGAAAAGCCCAGACGGGCACCGGTAAAACAGCGGCCTTTTTGACGGCTATTATCGACGACCTGCTGAAAAACCCTATCGCTGAAAAACGCTATGCCGGCGAGGCGCGTGCGCTAGTGATCGCTCCGACCCGCGAGCTGGTGATCCAGATTGCTGAAGATGCGAAAAGCTTGTGCAAATACACGGATTTAAAAATCCACACGCTCGTGGGCGGTATGGATTACACCAAACAGCAGCGCCATCTGCACGAAGATTTGGTCGACATCCTGGTTGCGACGCCCGGTCGTTTACTTGATTTCTGCGGCAATAAAGATGTCTATCTCGATCAACTCGAAATACTGGTAATCGATGAAGCTGATCGCATGCTCGACATGGGTTTTATCCCGCAGGTGCGCCAAATCGTACGCCAGACGCCCAAGCGTGAAGATCGCCAAACCCTGTTTTTCTCCGCTACCTTCACCGACGATGTGCGCAACCTGGTAGAGCAGTGGACTTATAAACCGGTCACCATCGATATTGAACCGGAATCGGTTGCCAACGAACGCGTTGAACAACATGTGTATCTGGTCTCTACCGAAGAGAAATACACACTGTTGTATAACCTGATCCAGCAGGAACATGCCGAGAGCATGATCGTATTTGCCAACCGCCGGGATGAATGCCGGGATCTACAGGAAAAATTGCTGCGCCACGGCATCAAAGCCGGTTTGCTCTCGGGTGAAATCGCCCAAAACAAACGTGTCTCCACGCTCGATGCATTCAAGACCGGCGATATAAAAGTGCTGGTAGCAACCGATGTTGCCGGGCGCGGAATCCATATCAGTGGCATCAGTCACGTTGTCAATTTCACCCTGCCAGAAGAACCGGAAGACTATGTGCACCGCATTGGCCGCACCGGTCGCGCCGGTAAAAATGGTACCTCGATCAGTTTTGCCTGTGAGGATGATGCATTGCTATTGGAGCCTATAGCGCAATTACTGGGCAAACCGATCAAATGTGAACAGCCACCGGAATATCTGCTACTCACCCCGCCAGATAGCCCGCCCGCACCACCGCGTGCGCGCACCAATGAGCGCTTTAGCAACCGTTCGGTTGGCAATCGCCCCGGTGGTAACCGCAACCGCAGGCCGCGCCATTAATCCCTGGCTTTATATGTGTAAGTGCTGATGTATTGATAGCGCCCGGTTTTACGCCGGGCACACCCCGCTAGGCGCGTCCACCGCCAGGAATGGTTATGTCCTCTGCCAAATCTGCCTTGTTAACCCTGCATCTGGGCGCGTTCCTGATGGGCGCGACCGGGCTCTTCTCCAAAATCATTGAATTACCTGCGTGGGATATCACTGGTTACCGCACCTGGATTGCAGCGCTGGTGCTTTTTGCATGGGTCTGGTGGCGCGAGCGCAATGTCGGGCTGAAATCCAGGCGCGACTACGGCCGCATGCTGGTGTTGGGGGTCTTGCTCGCCTTGCACTGGGTAACTTTTTTTCACTCCATGCAGGTCGCCAATATTGCAGTGGGGATGATCTCGCTTTACGCCTATCCGGTCGTCACGGTGTTTCTTGAGCCCTGGATTAAACGCACCAAACTCGACTGGCGCGATGTGGTCAGCGGGTTTTTGGTGTTGTTCGGAATTTATTGCCTCGTGCCTGAATTCGATATCGATAACAATATGACCCAGGGGGTTATGTGGGGTGTAGTGTCTGCACTCACGTTTGCCGTACGCAATCTGCTGTTGAGCCACTGGTTTAGTGGCCAAACTGCTGCGCGCTCGATGAGTTACCAGGTGTTGATAGTCGCGCTCCTGATGACCCCGGTTTTATTTCTCTCACCGCACCAACCAAGCTCCCATGATTGGTGGTTGTTGATAGGCCTCGGTATTGTATTTACCGCTTTCACCCACACATTGTTGGGATACTCGCTGCGCTATTTAAAAGCGAAAACAGTAGGTTTGGTCGCCTGTCTACAACCGGTTTATGCGGTGGTGTATGAAATAGCGATACTGCATACCTATCCCGATTGGAGCACCATCCTTGGCG
>JAJQJO010000302.1 GCA_021323495.1 Cellvibrio sp.
TTATTAAAGGAATGAATCTATCTCTTTAAGGAGATGTACTGGTCCAAGTTCCAAATACTACCGAAAGCAGTACTTCCAAGGAAAATAACATGAGCAAACTCAGTTGGGGTCAACAGATATTTAATAAAAGCCGCGCTTATTTAGGCAAATATCCTCATCAACATGATGATCAATCGCCACTACGGGCTGAATTGTTTGGCGCGGATCAGATGGAGCAATTTGGCAAGGCCCTGGCCGGGATGCACAGCATCAGGAAATCCCGTATGCGCGATGATTTGCTGGCGCGGCTGGATGAGAACGAGCAGGTGTTGATCAGTGGCTGTGACATGCTGACGGCGGCCGTTAAATCCCATTCGCGTATCGCACCTGCCGGTGAATGGCTGCTCGATAATTTCTACATGATCGAAGAACAAATTCGTACCGCGCGGCGTCATTTACCCAAAGGATTTGCACGCGAATTGCCGCGCCTGGCAACGGGTCCTTCGACCGGGCTGCCAAGGGTTTATGATCTGGCGCTCGCTTCCATTGCCCACGGCGACGGCCGAATTGACGGTGAAGTGCTGAGCCGCTTTGTCGCCGCTTACCAAACCGTAACTCCGCTCACGCTCGGCGAGCTGTGGGCGATCCCCATTATGTTGCGCCTGGCGCTGATTGAAAATCTGCGCCGTGTCAGCCTGCGTATCACCTCTGCCCGCGCTTATGTAAACCAGGCGCAACATTGGGCGAGCCAAATGATTGAAGTGGCTGGCTCGGACCCCAAAAGTTTGATTTTGGTAATTGCCGATATGGCGCGCTCGCGTCCGCCGATGGTCAGTTCGTTTATCGCTGAATTAGTGCGTCGCCTGCAAGGGCATGGCCCGGCGTTGGCAATGCCACTCACCTGGATAGAACAGCGTTTGGCGGAGGAGAGCCTGACTATCGAGCAATTGGTGTCGGCAGAAAACCAGCAACAGGCAGTCGATCAGGTGTCGGTGAGTAATACCATTGGCAGCCTGCGTTTTTTAGGCGCGCATGACTGGCGGATATTCGTTGAGGAGATGAGTATCGTCGAACACATTTTGCGCGAAGATCCGGTCGGTGTTTATCGCAATATGGATTTCGCCTCACGCGATGAATATCGCCGTGTAATAGATCGACTCGCAAAACACAGTACTGCATCGGAAGCCGAAGTGGCGCGCTTGACGCTTACCCTGGCGCGCGATCATGCGAGCGCAGATTCTGCTCCATCCGCAGCCCATGTAGGTTATTACCTGGTGGATCGCGGCTTGCCCGAGTTGGAAAAACGCATTACCGCCCGCGTCCCTATCGCTCTTCAACTGGGGCGATGGTGTGGCCGCGCACCCCTGTCGCTCTACCTTTCGGGCATCATTGGATTAGTGGCGGCCGCCACTGCCGGTTTGCTGCTGATGGTGGAAAATGCCGGGTTCAGCGATGGCTACCTTGGACTGATCGCGCTCTTGTCTTCGGTTGCCGCGACTCCGCTCGCTACCGCCCTGGTGAATTGGCTGATCACTTTACTGCTACATCCAAAACGTTTGCCGCGCATGGATTTTGCGCGCGGCCTGCCCACTGATGTAGCGACATTGGTGGTGGTGCCAACGTTGCTCAGCTCGCACCGGGGAGTGGATGAATTGCTGGAAGCGCTCGAAGTGCGCTTTCTTGGCAATCGTGATGACAATATCTTCTTCGGTTTGCTCACCGACTTTGGCGATGCACTGGCCGAATCACTTCCCGGCGATGAATCACTGTTGCAACAAGCGCAGCAGGGCATTGAACAGCTCAATGAAAAATATGCGACTGCAGGAACCAGCGGCGACCGGTTTTTCCTGTTCCATCGTTCGCGCCAATGGAATGAAGTTGCCGGGTGTTGGATGGGAGTAGAGCGTAAACGCGGCAAGCTGGCCAGTTTAAACGGGATACTGCGCGGCAAAAACCGGGATGCGTTCTCGTTGATTGTCGGGGCTGTGGATAGCCTGCCGACGATTCGTTACGTCATCACTCTCGATACCGATACGCAATTGCCGCGTGACGCCGCGCGGGAATTTGTCGGCACCATGGCCCATCCGCTCAATCGCCCGGTCTACGATGCCGGGCGTCGCCGGATCACCCGGGGTTACGGCATTTTGCAGCCGCGTCTGGCAGCGAGCCTGTCGGCCGCAAACCGCTCGCGTTATGTCCAGCTTTACGGCAATGAACCGGGGATAGATCCTTACACCCGTTCAGTCTCGGACGTGTATCAGGATGTGTTCCAGGAAGGGTCGTTTATCGGCAAAGGGATTTACGATCTCGATGCGTTTGAAACTGTGCTGCAGGGTAGCTTTCCGGACAACAGGATCCTTAGCCACGATTTACTCGAAGGCTGTTATGCGCGCGCCGGTTTGCTGAGCGATGTGCATCTCTATGAGGATTACCCCGCCCGTTACGCCTCCGATGTCAGCCGCCGCGAGCGCTGGATTCGTGGCGACTGGCAAATCGCCAGTTGGTTACTGCCGCGTGTTCCCGGTGCTGACGGAAAAAAATTACCTAACCCGCTGTCGGCCTTATCGCGCTGGAAAATTGCCGACAACTTGCTGCGCAGCCTGGCGCCGGTCGCTTTACTGCTGTTGTTATTGATCGGCTGGCTATTGCCCACCCCGGTTTACTGGACGCTCGCGCTACTCGGCATCATTGTGTTGCCGCCGCTGCTCGCCACCTTGATCGATGCCCTGCGCAAACCGCGCGAGGTATTTTTCCGGCAACATATGGCAACCGTTGCAGCCGTGGCTTGCCGGAATCTCGCGCAGGTATTGTTCCGTATCAGCTGTCTGCCCCAGGAAGCGGTTTACAGTTTGGCGGCGATTTTGCGCAGTTGCTGGCGTTTATGTTTTGCACCCCAACTGCTGCTCGAATGGAGCGCTTCAGCGGAACAGGAATTCCGCGCCGAAAACGGTTTTTTACCCTCTTTGCGGTTGATGTGGTCAACGCCAGTATTTGCACTGCTTGCCGCAGCTGGCATTGCGCTGTTGAATCCGGATGCACTTTTGTTGGCGATACCAGTAGTAAGTTTATGGCTGCTAGCGCCAGTACTGGTGTGGTGGCTGAGCCGCCCGCTGGAGCGCAACGAGACGAGTTTATCGGCGGAGCAAACGCTGTTTTTGCGCAAGATCGCCCGCAAAACCTGGGCGTTTTTCGAGCGCTTTGTGGTGGCTGGGGACAACTGGCTACCACCGGATAATTATCAGGAAAGCCCGGGACCAATCATTGCCCATCGCACCTCGCCCACCAATATCGGGCTGGCGCTGCTGGGCAACTTATCGGCGTACGATTTTGGTTTTATTTCCGCCCATACCCTGCTCGAACGCACCACCAACACCTTTACTGCCATGGCGCGGCTGGAGCGCCATCGCGGCCATTTTTTCAACTGGTACGACACCCAGACACTCCTGCCATTGGCGCCACGTTATATTTCTGCCGTCGATAGCGGCAATCTCGCCGGGCATTTACTCACCTTGCGCGCCGGCTTGCTGGCATTGCCCGACCAGAGCATCCCGTGCACGCGGGTATTTGAAGGCCTGTCTGATACGCTCGAAATCCTGACCGACAGCTTGAGCCTGACACACCAGGCAGATGATCGGAATCTGCCCAACATTGTGCAAACCTACATCGCCCGCTTGCGCACCCTGCTCAATGTTGGCTGTAGCCATGCCCGTGACGGGGCGCAAATTCCGCTGTTATTCCACAGCCTTGAATCGGTGGTCAGTGCGGCGGAGAGCATCAGCACTTACCTCGCCGCCCAACCCGCGAGCAAATTGGCGGTAAGTGGTGGCTTGCCGGGTGATGGATTGGATAGCGCAGGCAATGAAGCAAAAGTCTGGGCCGAGGCGTTACTGCGGCAGAGCCGCGATGCGCTGGATGAATTATTGTTTTGTGTGCCCTGGTTGGGGTTGCGCCCGCCACCGCCGACACTCAACAGCTTTATGGCCAGTCTTGCCTTCACCAGTAATATGAATGCAATTCCGAGCTTGCGCTCGCTGGCGCAACACAGTGGCAGACTAGTGCCCTTGCTCGATGCCCAAATGATGCAGCCGGGTACCCCGCTTGAGCGGGATTGGTTGTTGGAACTGCGCGGTTTGGTGGCCACCACCAGCACCCGCGCCAGCGAACGGATCGCCAGCTGCGATGCACTGAGCGCCCAGGCGACCGGGTTCGCCACGATGGAATACGGATTCCTGTACGACTCGAGCCGTCACCTGCTCGCCGTGGGTTACAACCTCGATGACTTTCGCCGCGATAACAGCTTTTACGACCAGCTCGCATCGGAAGTGCGTCTGGCGCATTTCGTGGCGATTGCGCAAGGGCAATTGCCGCAGGAAAGCTGGTTTGCGCTGGGCCGTATCCGCACTATTGTGAGCGGTGAGCCGGTGCTGGTGTCCTGGAGTGGCTCGATGTTTGAGTATTTGATGCCGATGCTGGTGATGCCGAGTTATGCGGGATCGCTGCTCGATCAAACCTGCCGCGCCTCGGTCGCCCACCAGATCGCTTATGGCAAACAGCGCGGCGTGCCCTGGGGGATTTCAGAGTCCGGTTATCACACCTTCGATGCCAGCCTTAATTATCAGTACCACGCCTTCGGTGTTCCCGGCCTGGGTTTCAAGCGCGGACTGGCGGAGGATCTGGTGGTATCGCCTTATGCGTCGGTACTCGCCCTGATGGTTGCCCCGGAAGCAGCCTGCGCCAATTTGCTGCGCCTGGCGGCGATGGGCATGGAAGGCCGGTTTGGATTTTACGAGGCGGTAGATTACACCGCCTCACGCCTCCCGCGTGGCCAATCCAGCGCCATAGTCCGCTCGTTTATGGTTCACCACCAGGGTATGAGCCTGCTGGCATTGGCCCGGTTATTACTCAACCAACCCATGCAGCGGCGCTTTGAAAGCGACCCGCTATTCCAGGCAACCTTGTTGTTGTTGCAAGAGCGCATCCCCAAAGCCTCGGTGCTGCA
>JAJQJO010000303.1 GCA_021323495.1 Cellvibrio sp.
GTGAATTTACTGAATGGTTTACTGAATCGTTACCCGCAGGATTTTATCAAGATTGTGGTAGTGAATAACTTGGGACGCGGTGAGTGCTTTGAGCATTTTGAGCAATCAACTACTTACCAGAAAGCCAAAGAGCGCGATGCAATTTTTATTACACTGGGAAAATTGCAACCGCAATTGGCAGCACGCATTGACTTTAGCAATACCAGTTTTTGGGCGGCAGCCAATAATATCGAGGTGATGAATATTATTGAGCGCTCACGGGTGCGGGTGTGGCTGAAAAATAATTATGCGCAGTTTGATAAGTTGGAAGAGGAAGCCGTATAAAAAATGGGCGCACATTGCGCCCATTTTTCAATTTCGCTATAACTTATTCCACCGCGACAACGACTACCGCTTTTGCAGGAATCTCCAACGCTAACTTACCATTTCTGGCTTTCGCCGAATAAGCTGCCGGCTTAATCGCTTCAGGCGCTGCAAAGGTATTATGCGCATCCATTGCCGCTGCAGTTAACACCTGCCCGCTCACACCATTCACGGTTACGCCCGCTAAATTAATATCAACCGTCTCCGCTTTATTAGGGTTGGCATTAACCAAAGCGATATACACTTTTCCATCTTTCGCGCGCGCTGCGGTAGCGCTCACTGCGGGAATAGATGCATTACCCAGCGTATATTGCGGTACATTTTTCAGTTCCAGCGGTAGCGATGTGGCGCCCTGGAAGGGCACATACATCTTGAAGACATGATAAGTCGGAGTCAGGATCATCTTATCTTTTTCCGTCAATATCATGGCCTGAAGAACGTTAACCATTTGCGCAATGATACTCATATGCACACGGTCGGCGTGCTTGTGGAAAATGTTGAAATTCAATGCCGCGACAACTGCATCGCGCAGGCTGTTTTGTTGATAGAGGAAACCTGGGTCATCATCGCCGGTTACGTCGTACCATGTGCCCCATTCATCCACATAAAACCCGACTTTTTTCTCGGGATCATTTTTGTCCATCACTTTTTTATTGTTGATAATGAAACCATCCATTTTCAACGTGTTAACCATGGTGGACATCCACTCGGATTCAGGGAATTTAAGTGCTGCGCCTTTTACCGTCCAATCCCCTTTCGGCAAGGTGTAATAGTGGAAACTTACCGCATCCATCCGCAACGCCCAATTGGGTTTCACCGTGGCAGTGAGATGATCTGCCCAGCTGGTGTCATCCGTGTGGCCGCCACTGGCAATTAAAACGGGGGTGTTGTCCTTGGGGGTTTTAAGGAAGCTCGCGTACTGCTTGTAGAGATGAGTGTAGAACTCGGGGGTCATATTGCCGCCGCAGCCCCAGGCTTCATTACCGATCGCAAAATAATGCACGCGGAAAGGTTTATCGCGGCCGTTTTTGCGGCGCAACTCAGCGAGCGTCGATTTACTTTCAGAGGTCATGTACTCCAACCACTCCGCCATCTCCTGCGGGGTGCCCGTTCCCAGGTTGCCATTGACATAGGCCTCCGCGCCAAGCATTTCCACCAGATCAAAAAATTCGTGCGTACCTACCGCGTTATCTTCCAGCACCCCGCCCCAGTTGGTGTTCACCCTTACCGGGCGCTTATCGCGCGGGCCAATTCCTTCACGCCAATGATATTCATCGGCAAAACAACCGCCAGGCCAGCGCACCAGCGGTACCTGCAGATCTTTCAGCGCGCCCACCACATCGTTACGCCAGCCTTTGGTATTGGGAATTTTCGATTTAGGGCCAACCCAAATACCTTCGTATATTCCGCGCCCCAAATGCTCGGCAAACTGACCGTAAATGTTTTTGTTGATGACCGGACCAGGCTGGGTGGTATCGACACTGACCTGGGTGTCGGCCAAGGCAGTGAAACTGAGGCTCAGGCCAAGGGCAGCGATGAGCGGCTTGATGACTCGCATGTAGATCTCCTATTGTTGTTATGGAGTAGTGATTAAGCTGTACCGCTAAAAGAATAGCCTTTATTAGATATTATTGTCATACAAGTTAACCTATTTTTACCCGCCCTTAATACTCCTGCCATCTCATGGTTGCCCTATTTGTTAATGTCGTTTGTTATTCATGGTAAATATTGTCGTCACTAGCTGCCATTTATGGGGCACTGTGTTTAAATACAGTATCACTTCAAGTCTGCCTTTTCCTATGCGCAAAATTATCCACTGTGATGCCGATTGTTTTTTCGCCGCTGTCGAAATGCGCGATGATCCCAGTCTCGTCCGTCGCCCGATTGCGGTGGGTGGAAGCAGCGACCGGCGCGGGGTAATCTCCACCTGCAATTACGAAGCACGGCGCTATGGCGTGCACTCGGCTATGCCCTCCAGCACGGCAAAACGCCTGTGTCCGGATTTATTAATCCTGCCTACCCGCATGGATGCTTACCGGGAAGCCTCGGCGAAAATGCGCGCTATTTTTTACGAGTACACCGAGCTGGTCGAACCGCTCTCTTTGGATGAGGCCTTTCTGGATGTGAGCGATGCAAAAATTCATCGCGGCAGCGCTACCCTGATCGCGCAGGAAATTCGCCAGCGCATCAGGGATGAAATCGGTATTACTGTATCCGCCGGGATCGCACCTAACAAATTTCTCGCGAAAGTAGCAAGTGACTGGAATAAACCCGACGGGCAATTTGTTATTCCACCGGATCATGTCCCTGCATTTGTTGCACAACTACCGGTCAAAAAAATTTATGGCGTCGGCAAAGCCATGGCTAACAAACTGGCGGAATTGAATATTTTTACCTGCGGCGATTTGCAAAAATTTTCCATTTTTGAATTATCACAACGTTATGGCCAGATGGGCTCGCGGCTCTATAACCTGAGCCGAGGCATTGATGAACGCCAGCTCACGGTAGATCGGCGCCGCAAGTCACTCAGCGTCGAAAATACGTTTTCACAAGACCTTCCCCATATGGAATATTGCCTGCGTGAATTACCAGCGCTAAGCCAACAGTTAGCAATAAGATTGCGCCGTGTAGATGATGACTATCAGGTAGTAAAATTGTTTGTGAAAATAAAATTCACTGATTTCAGCATCACCACTATCGAACGCAGCGCCAGCACCGTATCACTTATGGAATTGCAAAGTCTGTGTACCGAAGCTTACGAGCGGAAAAATTTGCCGGTAAGATTGTTGGGTGTGGGGGTGAGGTTTATTGATTTGCGGGAAAGCAGTTCTTTTTTTCAGTTGGAACTTTTTGACGCCGGGAACCAGTATCATGCACACACTTCCAGCTATGGATTGAGAAACGCTGATAACCGGCCTATCAATATTGGGATAGCTTGAGGGTGCGCTAAATAGTCGGCAATTCCCATCAGCTGCCAACATTGTCCTTCATTGCCAAATACCACTGTCTCAATTTCCGCTTGCTGTCCTTCGGCAACAAAGAAAAATGAATTACCGGTATTCAAATAATCGGGTACTTTTTTCTTATAAACCAAACGCGACTCATTGAGCGATATAGCGAACTCTTCGTTTAGCTCCCTTAATACACATTCCTCGGGCGTTTCATTTCCCTCCCGCCCGCCGCCGGGAAAATCCCATAAGCCAGGAAAAGGAATATGAGGAAAATCATCACGCTTATAGACAAGTAATTGGCCATTAAAAATATAGGCGAGTTTGCAGCCGGTAAATTCTTCACTCAAAACATTATCCCTCGCAATATAGCGTCAGCCATTTTTCATGTGCAAATGACTAGCAAGTCTCAGCGTACAAAACAGCATGTAAAAATAAGGCGGCCTTACGCCGCCCCATTTCACCCCAGAGTTAAATTATTTTCCCCTCACATCCAGGCTGCGGGCAGGTAATTTCACTTTCACGCTGGATTGTGGCTCTGCGGTGGATTTTGCGAGTATGACTTCATATTCGCCTTTGGCGATTTTCCAGGTTTTGTCTTTGCTTTGGTACATGGCTAACAAACGTGGATCAACATTGACCGTCACACTGGTCGATTCACCCGCTTTTAAATCCACCTTCTGGAACGCGCCTAAACGTTTAGGTGCTTCCCATCTAGTGTTCCTTGGGGCAACGTAGATTTGGGCCACATCTTTACCGGCAGCAGCGCCAGTATTTTTCACACTGAAGCTCACGCTTAATTGGCCATTTTTTACATTCGCTTTTAAATCGCTGTATGCAAAATCGGTGTAAGACGAACCAAAACCAAACGGAAATAAAGGTGTATGGTCTTTTAATTCAAACCATTTGTAACCGACGGCGGCGCCTTCAAAATAATTAACTTCAAAACGCTCATCCGGTTTTTTCGGATCGCCATCTACGACCGGACGCGGTAACTGGTTTTCGGCGGCGGGAAATGTGATTGGCAAATGTCCGGACGGATTGACTTCGCCGGCCAAAACGCGCGCAATGGCCTCACCACCATTGGTTCCGGGATACCAGGCTTCCAGCACGGCACCAACATCATTTAACCAGGGCATCAAGACCGCACCACCCGTTTGCAAGACCACTACTGTTCTGGAATTGGCTTTTGCAACGCTGGCGATAAGCACGTCCTGGTTATCCGGTAAGGATAAATCCGGCGCATCTATTGATTCCGCAGTCCATTGGTTGGCAAACACCAAAACCAGATCACTTTCACTAGCGAGCTTAGCCGCAGCTTGCAGATTGGTACCTTCATCAAAACTGATACTTGCGTTGGGGAAACGAGCTTCAAGTGCCTTCATGGGCGACGACGGGTAATAGACCATGGGACCAGGAAATACTTTCGGCCCCAGACCTTTTACTGCCATGCCATCAATTGGATAAACTTGCGAAGATCCACCGCCGGAAAGTACACCCACATTTGCATGGGAGCCAATGATTGCAATTTTTTTCAAATTTTTTGCAAGCGGCAATAATTTTTTATCGTTCACCATTTCATTTTTTAACAGCACCATGCCCTCTTCCGCATCTTTTTGCGTAACCAATCCATGTTTTTTGAAATCAATATTGTCGCTGC
>JAJQJO010000017.1 GCA_021323495.1 Cellvibrio sp.
GGAGTTGGTGGGTAAGATCTTGACCAATCTGGAGAACTCCATCACTAGCCTTGTCGCGGTGCAAAGTGAAGTGGGGGCACGCTTGAATACCCTGGAAAGCTCCAAGGATTTAAATCTGGATGTCACGCTGTTTAGTAAAACGGTGTTATCTGATATGCAGGATCTGGATTACGCTGATGCATCTATCCAACTGTCAATGCAATCTTTTATATTGAGTGCATCCCAGCAGAGTTTTGCAAAAGTAAGTCAGCTCAGCCTATTCACTTATTTGTAATTCCGTGGCTGAAGCCCCGCTCATTCTTCTATATCCTTTATCAATATGGTTGTTGGCCGGGAGATTTATAATCTCTTCGGCCAATCGCGTTATCTTTTGCTAATCTTGGGATATGGCGTTAGTCTGCTACTGGTTTGTCAGGCTGCGCTCTACCGGACTGCTGTTCCACTATGAAGAGTTGTGTTATGGATATCGATTCCCTGTTAGATCCCCTCACTCGCGCGCTCAGCCAGTCCCAGGCATTGTTATCCCTTGCACAGGCCGGTGATTGGGAATCTTTTGAAACGCTGGTGCAACAACGCCAACAGGGTTTGTTATCGCTCAATGACCAGGAATATCTGGAGTCGCTCGCGCAAGCTGATCTCGAATCCAGGGCAGCAGAAGTTATCCAGGAAATTCAGGCTATTAATAAACAGCTGGCCGATCTTGCGGAAACAAATCGCGAAAATACAGCGTCAGAATTGCGTCAAAGCAACAGGGCAAATAAAGCCATTGATGCCTATGGTCGATAATTTGACAAAATTTCTTTGCTTATAATCCTTTGCAATAAAATACTGCCATTCTCCATATAAATAGTTGGTTCCTGCCATAAAAAAATTCTAAAGCTACTCCCTGATGTGTCGATAACCTGTTTAGAAGTGCTGATTAGTCCGTTGTTCTCAGACTTCATCAACCGACTTGTTATAAAGCAGCCTGACTGCAAACAGACATCCTCCCAGGAGATTCATCATGGCTTTAGTAATTAACACAAACGTTGCATCCCTTAATTCACAGCGCCAATTGGTTAGCTCAGGCGCTTCGCTTGATAGAGCTACTGAGCGTCTGTCTTCAGGTCTGCGCATTAACTCAGCAAAAGACGACGCGGCAGGTTTGGCAATTGCCAACCGTATGACTTCTCAGGTTCGCGGTCTTGACCAAGCTGTTCGTAACGCTAACGACGGCGTATCAATGATTCAAACCGCCGAAGGGGCTCTGCAAGAATCTACCAACATCCTGCAACGTATGCGTGAACTGGCCGTGCAGTCAGCGAACGGTATCTACAACGATGCTGACCGCCAAACACTGGACGCCGAAACCCAACAATTGAAATCGGAATTGGATCGTATTGCTGAAACTACCTCTTTCAACGGTAAAACCTTGCTTGATGGCTCTTTAGGCACCACGAAATTGCAAGTGGGCGCACAAGCAAATCAAACCATTGATGTAAGCATCGGTTCATTCAACTCCAACTCCCTGGGTGGAAACGCAGGCGACGTGGTGGGTGAAGCAGCGACCGGCTTGGCTGCATTGAGTGCCTTTACCGGTGCAGACGCTGATACCACTTTGTACGTCAACGACACTGCTCTGAACAGCCTTGCTGATGCGGTCGCAGGTGCTACCTTAAATGAAAAAATTGCCAGCATTAATGCTGACCTGGAAGGTAAGGGCGCAGTCGCATCGGCGCTTGTTTCTTCTGAAGGTAATAGCATTGGTGACGGTATTTTGGTGGCCGGTACTGACACTCTGACGCTGAGCGTGGTGGATGGTGATGGCAATACCCAGGCTTACGTGTTGACCGGCACTAATAGTATGGAAGAGCTGGTAGACAAAATTAATAGTGATACCGGCATCAGCGCCACCCTGAATGATAAAGGTAGCTTGGTATTGAGTCAGGAAGGTGTGGTTTCCATTACCGTGACTGGTTCTGGTACTGCCGCGTTGGATGCTGCCGGTTTTGACGGTGCTGAAACCGATGAAAACTTCCGCTTGGTATTCACTGATACCAGTACCGACAGTAAAGGCGTAAAAATCGAAGGTGCGGACGACGCAGCAGCTTCAGCAGCAATGATGACTAACGTAGCTGCGTTGGGACTGGATATTTCCGATGATTTGGGAAATATACAAGGCGCGACCATTACCGACACCGCCGCCATGAATAAAGGTGACCTGGTCATCAATGGTGTAGAAGTTGGTGAAGTGACAGTAGATGCTACCCCTACCGCCACCGAGAAACGCGACAACCTGATTGCAGCGATTAACAAGGTCAGCAATATGACTGGTGTAGTTGCCTTTGCCGGTGATGCGACTGACTCAATTGCCTTGGCATCAACCAACGGCGAAATCAGCGTGAAATACGGTGATAACGCACCAGCTACCACTTTCGCTTCAACAGGTATTCAAGAGCGTAACGCCGCTGAAGGTGCAGGTTCTGTCGCCAGTGTGAATATTTCTACCCAAGCTGGCGCGCAAAAAGCCATTGGCATTATCGACAAAGCGATTGATCAGGTGAACTCTTCACGTGCGGATCTTGGTGCTGCCAACAACCGTCTGGACTTTACCGTATCAAACCTGTCCAACATTTCGGAAAAAACCTCAGCTTCTCGCTCACGCATTATGGATGCTGACTTTGCTTCTGAAACTGCAAACCTTAGCCGTGCGCAAGTGTTGCAACAAGCTGGTAGTGCGATGTTGGCCCAGTCTAATGCCCGTCCACAACAAGTGTTGTCACTCTTGAGATAAGTTGACTAATCTCCGGGCGGTTCAGTCACATGAACCAGCCCGGAGGCATTTTCTTAGTGAGGACTAAGTTATGAATGACGTCACTAAAATCACTGCTGGCCCGGCACAGGTTAAACCTCTGCCGGCTTCGCCCCAGGCGGGCAGTGTAAAAGGTCAAAAAACCGGCAATGATTTGCCGGTTGCCGCTGAAGCGGCAAGATCTTTACCTCAAGAGCCCGTCAATTCTCAGGCGATGCAGGAGCAAATTCAGGCCGCTGTTGCGCAGATGAATGAGTATATTCAATCGACCCAACGCGATTTGAGTTTCACTTATGACCCGGGTTCAGGCGATACAATTGTGAAAGTGCTTGATCGTGCAACGCAAGAAGTTATTCGTCAGATTCCCGATGCAATTTTTTTGCGTTTGTCACAGAGTATGACGCCCGAGCAGCCTGGCCAACTGTTCAATGCCAGTGCATAAAATAGGCTTTAAAATCAGATAGTTAAGTGTCATTGTTTAATGTTTGGTTGTTGGGGTGTTTAAATAAAAAGAGAGCCGCGAAAGCGGCTCTCTTTTTTTATTTTTTACGTATTATTTTTGCAAAAATAAAATTATTCCATCATCAGTTTTGCCATTTTTTATAAAAAGATCATCAGTCATTTCCCCTCCTATAAAAATCCCTTTCCACCATTTGTACCCAGGCAAATATATCTCCGAAAAATGTGTTGGCACGGTCTGTGCAAAATCCGGTTTAGGCGACCCGTATAGAAATCCTGTTGGTAATAAATTTCTTACAAGTCTTGCCACGAAGTTCTCACAGACCGAGCAATTTATTTGCCGATGTTTCTGGGCTTCATCAGTCGGCTTGTCACAGCAAACGCAACTGTGAACAGGAACAATCATTAGGAGATTTATTATGCCTTTAGTCATTAACACCAATGTCGCTTCCTTGAATTCACAGCGTCAATTGATGAACTCAGGAAACGCGCTTGATCGCGCTACCGAACGCCTTTCTTCTGGTCAGCGTGTTAATTCTGCCAAAGACGATGCTGCTGGCTTGGCCATTTCAAATCGTATGACATCGCAAATCCGCGGTTTGGATCAAGCGATCCGCAACGCGAATGACGGTGTGTCCCTTGTGCAAACAGCAGAAGGGGCGATGCAGGAAGTGACCAACATGCTGCAGCGTATCCGCGAGCTTTCTATCCAGTCAGCGAACGGCATCTATAACGATGCTGACCGTCAAACGCTGGACGCGGAAGTGCAACAGCTGAAAAAAGAAATGGACCGCATTGCGGAAACAACATCGTTTAACGGCCAAAAGTTATTGGATGGAACACTGGGTAACACAGTGTTGCAAGTGGGTTCCCAAGCCTATGAAACGATGGATGTGAGTATTGGTTCATTCAGTACTTATTCTATGGGTGGCTCATCGGGCGATATTGTTGGCGAGGCAACCACCAATGGTTTGGCTGACCTTCAAGGTGTGGCCGCCGGTGATCTGATTGTTAACGACGTTCCGCTCAGCGATGTTTCAGCCGAAGTCACCGTTAACGATGCCCTGGCTGCCTGGAACTCCGATTTGGATGGCAAGGGTGCGAGTGTATCTTCCCTTGTGCAGTATGTTGCTGATGGTACTGGTTCCGGTGTTTTACGCGCGCCAGCCGAAACCTTGACGATTGATTATGTTGACGGCGATGGCTTGACCCAAACCTATACGTTGACCGGTACCGGCAACATGAAGGAATTGGTTGATAAAATTAATGCCGAAACCGCATTGGAAGCCACGCTCAACACTGAAGGCAAATTAGTCTTGACTGCCGAGGGTGCAACCAGCATCACCATCACCGATATTTCAACCGGGGGTGGCGCTTCAGGTGCAGGTGTAACCACTCCGGTCGTTACCAACTTCTCGCTCGTATTTAACGACACGAGTGTGGACAAAAAAGGGGTGATTATTGAGGCCGGAGCAACATTGACTGCTGCCCAGATAGACGATCTTGGGATCGACGTTAACGATACCGATGGCAATCTGTTAGGTACCGTGGTAGCCGGTGCCGCCGCTGTTTTGCAAGAAGGCGATTTGATCATTAACAACGTTGCAATAGGCAAGATTACTGGAACCGGTACTGCCGCGACTGATCTTGCCGAAGCTATTCGCGTGATCAATCTTTCGTCCGGTGAATCAGGTGTGGTGGCGTTCGCGGGTGCTGGTGGTGAAATTGCATTGCGCTCTGCCAATGGTGAAGAGATCGCTATTAAATATGGCGATACTGCAACCGTAGCTGATGTCCTTGCAATTACCGGTTTCCAGGAGCGCAATGCCACTGAAGGTGTAGGTAGTGTGGCAAGTATCAAGATTGATACTTACGAAGGCGCGCAGAAAGCAATTGGCATCGTCGATAAGGCCCTGGAACAGGTGAATGCTACCCGCGCTGACCTGGGTGCGGTGAATAACCGTCTGGATTTCACCATGTCTAACCTTGCAAACGTTTCGGAAAAAACATCGGCATCCCGTTCGCGAATTATCGATGCAGACTTTGCTGCAGAAACTGCAGCGCTGAGCCGCGCACAGGTTTTACAGCAGGCAGCAACGGCGATGCTGGCACAATCCAACGCCAGACCCGAGCAAGTACTGACACTGCTCAGATAATGGAACTGGATGATTATTGTTGGATGTCCATTAAAAACCGCAGCTTGCTGCGGTTTTTTTTTGATTTTTAGCGTGATGTTGGCCGCACTCGACTAGGCTTAAGTAAATTAAAAATCAGGTTTTACTGCATGATTGAATTGCCGCGCCCATCAACGAAACTTCTGTTACTGCGTATTTTCTTTCTGGCCCTGGCTTATGTTGTTGCCGGGCGTTTGTCATTGTTGCTCGCCATCCCGCCGGGTTTTGTCTCCGGCTTGTTTCTGCCCATGGGCATCGCGTTGGGTGCGGTTCTGATTTGGGGTTATCCCGTTGCAATAGGGATATTCCTCGGTTCAACCTTGTTGAATATTTCTGTCAGCCCTGCCGAGCTAATTACCTTCCCTGTGCTATTGGTTGCAGCGGAAATCGCCTGTGGCAGCACGCTCGCCAGTATTGTGGGAGCCTGGTTGATCCGGAAGTTTGTTGGCTTTCCCAATAGCTTGACGGATGAGCGGGACATTTTCGCTTTTTTTGCCTTGGGCGGGCCGGTTGCGACCAGCCTGAGCGCAACCGTCGGTGTGTTGACGCTCTATTTCAATGGCATTATCCCTTTCAAGCACATGTTGTATAGCTGGTGGACCTGGTGGATTGGCGATGCGATTGGTGTTCTGATTGCCACTCCCCTGGTGTGTGTGCTGTTTGCAGAACCACGCCATTTTTGGCGCGACCGGCGCATGACCGTTGGTGCCCCTTTAATTGTAAGTAGCCTGATCGTCGTTGCAGTTTTTGTAATGGCCAGTAACAACGAACAAAAAAAATTGAATGATCAATTCAAGCAGCAAGCCAATATGGTGGGAGGGGCCGTAGATGCGAGTTTATCTTCGGTGATTTATACCCTGGCGACCTTGCGTGGGTTGTTTGTCGCATCCGAACAAGTGACACGTGCAGAATTTTCAAGTTATATCGCACAGGTAATTGTCGAGAAACATGGCGTTTCCGGATTTTCCTGGAACAAACGTGTCCTTCATTCCGAGCGAGCGGCTTTTGAAGCATCGATGCACGCAGAAGGTATTCTTGATTTTTATATTAAAGAAAAAGATTCAACCGGAGCTTTTATCAGCGCACCCGAGCGCGCCGAATATATAGCCATTACTTACGTGGAACCATGGCAGGAAAATGCCATGATCCTTGGTTTCAACGCAGCATCTGAACCTGATCGTGAAAAGGCGTTAAATCGCGCGCGCGATACTGGCCATTTTGCAATGACCCAACCCTTGCAGTTGCTGCAAGATGAAAAAATGTCGCCGGCTATAGTTGTGTATTACCCCGTGTATAAACCAATGCAGTTGATCGATACGGTGGCTGAACGACGCGCATCATTAGTGGGTTATGCAGTTGCAATCATACGCACCGATAATTTAATCAACGCGGCCCTTGCTCCATTATCATCGAGTGACTACCACCTTAATATTGTTGATATTACCGCGCCGGAAAATCCCATGGCGTTTTACCATAGAGGTGATCCTGTAATACCGGCTTACGCGCACGGATTGGTCTTGCACCAGGAGATATTCGTAGGCGGGCGACACCTGCTGGTTAGTGTGAGCCCCACGGAAAAATATCTAACAGAACATATCAGTTTACAATCCTGGTTTGTATTGGCTGGTGGCCTATTGTTTTGCAGTTTACTCGGCGGTTTTTTGTTATTGATTAGTGGCCGCACCCAACATATCAGTAACCTGGTTGAGCAGCGCACCAAAGAATTGGCTGCTATTTTGGAAAATGCGGTGGAATCGATTCTGGTAGTAGACGAACGAGGCCTTATCCAAAAAGCAAATCCCGCAGCGGCGCAATTGTTTAAATATCCATTGATACAATTTTCCAATTTGCACATTGCGGATTTGGTTCCTGGTTTGCGCAATATTTTTAACGCCCAGGGCGACGATTTAACAACCTCGCATTTGCGCGAAACGTTTGGTCGTTGTAGCGATAATAGCGACGTGGAAATCGAATTGAGTATTAGCCCGGTTGCTATACATGAACGGAAATTTTTTACCCTTATCATTCACGATGCAACTGCCAAGCGCAAAGTAGACCGTTTGAAGAGTGAATTTATTTCTACGGTGAGTCATGAATTGCGCACGCCGTTGACCTCCATTAAAGGTGCCTTGAGCATCGTCCTCAGTGATAGCCTGGGTGATACACCACCTAAAATAAAAGACCTGTTGGTTATTGCGGCAAGCAATGCAGATCGGCTGGCGCGTTTGGTCAATGACATTTTGGACGTTGATAAATTGGAATTTGGCAAGGTGCAATTAAATATGAAGCCCTGGGCTATTTACCCGCTCCTGCGAGAATCTATCGAACAAAACCGGGGATATGGCGAGCGCTACGGCGTTGCTTTGCAGCTTGAGTCACCGGATAGCCTGGTCGAACGGGCTGAAGTCAATCTGGATGCTGATCGGTTCTTGCAAGTCATGGCTAACCTGTTATCCAACGCCATCAAATTTTCCTATCTGGACGGCATCGTGCGGGTGCAGTTAGCGCTTGATGAGCAGACGCTGAGGGTTTCGGTTATCGACGAAGGGCAGGGCATTGCAGATGACTTCCGTCAGCGTATTTTCCAGAAGTTTGCCCAGGCCGACTCCTCCGATACCCGTCGCCGCGATGGTACCGGGTTGGGGCTGAGCATTACTAAAGTGATTATCGAACGCATGGGCGGCAAAATTGACTACCACTCAGTGTTAGGAAAAGGGGCGACCTTTTACTTTACGCTGCCTTTGGCTGAATAAAAAACTGCTGTTTCAGGTCATTTATTCCTAAATAAATCAATGAATTGGCTTGGTTTATGCTCAGTCTATCAAAACGGAAGCAATTCGTTAAAAAAGCGGCAAAACCGGCTAAAGTTTATCCATGGTTTGCCGCTAACCTTATGTAATTCAAGATAGCCAAGCGGTAATTTATGGCGCGGAGGTATTCATGGTGAGCGGTACATCGAGCACTACAAACAACAATGCAGCGACAGGTTCCAGCATTATCAGTGCGTTGGGGACAGGGTCGGGTATTGATACCAACAAGCTGGCCGACCAATTAACTGAAGCAAGCAAAATGTTGCAGGCGGAACGCCTGACGACCAAAAAGACCTTATTGGAAACCCAGATTTCCGATTTTGGCTTGTTACGCAGTTCGTTGTCCAAGCTGGAAACCGCTGCCGCTGCCTTGGGGAGCGCGGATACTTTCAACGCAAAATCCTTATCCATCCCGGATACCAAATTACTGAGTATTACCAAACTCGACGCCAAAGCGACTGCGGGCAATTACCAGCTGAAGGTAGAACAGGTCGCGCAAGCGCAATCGATAAGCTCCGGGACTTTTGCTTCGGTAACCGAGCCTATTGGTAAGGGTACCTTGACCCTCCGTTTAGGTGAGTGGGATGCAGGGCTGACTGGCTTTACCGTTGACCCCGCTAAAACCGGCGCAACCATTACCATTGATGACACCAACAATTCCCTGACCGGTCTGCGCGACGCGATTAACAAAGCCAATATTGGAGTTTCAGCCAGCATTGTCAGTGATGGTGGTTCCTTTAAATTGTTGCTGACCGCTAAATCCGGCGCAAAAAATGAAATAGAAATTACCGCCGCAGAAACTCCCGGTTCACCTGGCCTGGCCAGTTTTGATTTTAACCAGGCCACCCGCAACTTGACCCAGCAACAGGAGGGGCTTGATGCAAAGATTCGGATGAATGGACTATTGGTAAGCCGTGAATCGAATCATATTACTGATGTGATTGAGGGGATGGAGTTTGATTTATTTGCCGCCTCGGCCACCGAAACAATCAGTTTGACCATTGCCGAGGATAAATCTACCGCTGAGCAAACCATTCGCGATTTTGTGACCGCCTACAACACCTTTAAAACCGAGGTGGAAAAGTTGGTGGGTTTTGACACAGAGCTGAAAGAATATGGCAGCTTGCATCGCGATCCACTCGCTAAGAACCTGATGCAAAGCGTGCGTAATGTTTTATCTTCCTCAGTGGCTGGTTTGAGCGGTGGTTTTTCGACTCTCTCCAACCTGGGGATTCGCACCGAGCTGGATGGCTCACTCAAAATTATCGAGACTGAAGGCAATACTGGCTTTCGTGCGGCAATCGATAAAAATTTTGATATGGTGCGCGATTTATTCGTACCCAAAACCTCATCTTCTACTGCGGATATTGACGTAACCAAATTCAGTGCGAAAAGCAAACCCGGCTCTTACGATGTTGTCATTACCCAGCAACCCAGCAAAGGTATGTTCACGGGAGCCAATATTCCGCTGGCGTTTCCCATCGATACCACGGGTAAGGATTACTCATTTAAAGTAAGCCTGGATGGTATTGAGTCAGCCACGATTAGCCTACCCGCTGGCAAGACTTATGCCTCGGGCGCTGAATTGGCAACAGAGTTACAAAGCCTCATTAATCTTGATACCAATATCAAAGATGCCAAATCAACGCTGTCTGTGGGTTTTGATGGCAGCAAACTGGTATTTACGTCAGATGCCTATGGTGCCAATAGCAAAGTAGGTTTTACTGCGGTAGGCGCAGACTTGGCTGACCTGGGTATCGCAGCGGGTGCGGGCACTGCCGGTACCAATGTAGCCGGTACGGTGAATGGAGTTGCTGCGTTCGGATATGGCAATGTACTTTTACCTGGACTGGGTAGTGATGCGGAAGGTTTGAGCATGACAATCCAGCCGGGTGCATCAAATGGCACTATCACTTTCTCGCGTGGTTTTGCTGGCGGTATGACGACACTGCTCAACGATTTCGTTAAAAACTCCGGCTTGATCAAGGGCCGTGAGACCACGATCAATAAAGATATTGAGAAAGTTGAAAAAGATGAAGAAGCCCTGGATCGTCGGAGCGAGGCCTATCGCGCACGTTTGATGTCCCAGTTCCAGGCGATGGAATCCATTGTGCGTAGCCTCAATTCAACCGGCGATTTTTTGGATGGTATTCTTGACCGTTTGCCATTTACCGCAAAAAGTAGCTAATGCTTTTAAAAATAATCATTGAAACCCGTCACCGATTTATTCCGGTGACGGATATTTATTTTGTAATACACAAATTTCCGGTTTAATTGTCGATCATTTCGTGACCTTTCCCCAATATTTTGCTATACCCTAGTAACTGTTGATACTCGTCAGAATACAGGAGGGGTTATGCCAAACGTATTTGCACTTGTACCTGCTCGCGGTGGATCAAAAGGCATACTGCAAAAAAATATCGCACCATTGCTCGATCAGCCTTTATTGGCGTATACGCTGAAAGCGGCCCAGGCTGCGGGAGTCATTGATTCGATTTATGTGTCATCTGATGACGATCAAATTTTATCGGTTGCCCATTATTACGGTGCCGAGCGTTTAAAACGTGATCCTCACCTTGCGCTTGATGAATCGCCTATCGATCCTGTTGTTGGTGAATTTATCCATCGGATAAAACCCGCCGATAAAGATATTATTATTTTATTGTTGCCCACGTCCCCTTTGCGCAACGCTGTCCATATTCGTGAGGCGCTCGCAGAATTCCGCGATTTCCCTACCTGTCGCAGTCTGATTAGCGTGTACGAAATTAATAATCAATTGATGAAGGCTTACGTCGGTGGTGGGGAATTCCTGCAGCCGCTTGCCGGTGCGCACTCTTCGTACCTGCGGCGTCAGGATTTGCCGTCACTTTATATGCCCAATGGAGCAATTACGATTTTCAAAGTTGACGATTTCATGCGTGAGGAAAATATTCCGCGCACCCATGAAATCCCGTACTTGATGTCTGAATACGATAGTCTTGATATAGATACTTCAGATGATTTGCTTATCGCAGAGCAGCGTTTGGGTAAACCCTTGATATAAAAATAACATTACTAAATATTACGCGACACAGTTTATTCCTGGTCTGGTTGCGCTTCTTTTTTGATGCGCGTTTGCACTTTATTCCAGACTGCCTCTGCATCCGCGCCTGGCTCGTTAATTGCCATTCGTGCGCCGACATCCCGGGTGATTTGCAAATGCCGGATAAAACGGCGGCAATTGGCGCACATCAATAAGTGCAAGCGAATTTGCCACCTGAGCGAAGTGTTATTGTCCAGATAATCGCTGGCGAGGGTCGCAACCTGTTTGCAATTTAACATGAGCCAGTCTCCTGATAGCGATCGATTACCTGCATCAGCGTGAGGCGGGCGCGGTGTACCAGCACTCTTACATTGGCTGCGCTTACGGCGAGAATGTGGCAAATATCCTCAAACGATTGTTGCTCTATATCGCGCAAAATAAATGCCGCTTTTTGCGCGGGGGGCAAGAGCGTGAGCGTCCGGTTAATACAACTTTGCAATTGTTGTTCTTCCAATAACGCATCAGGTGATTCGACACTCCATTGTGGGACGGCTTGTTGCCAATGTCCGTCGGTTTTGAAATGAACACCATCAAGATAACTGCCCGATACTTCACCATCCAATTGATCCAGGGAAACCTGCCGCGATTCTTTGCGCAGGCGCGTTTTAGCCTGATTGCTGACGATTGTCACCAGCCAGGTTTTAAGCGATGAGCGCTGTTCAAAATTGGCAACATTGTTGTACACGCAAACCCAGGCTTCCTGTACCACATCGTCAGCAAAGGTATCGCCAACAATTGCGCGGGCGATGCTTAACATCAATGAATGATGCTGTGCTATCACCTGACGAAAGGCACGGTCATCACCTTTGGCTAATCGGGCAATGAGTTCGCTTTCATCTGCTGGTCCGGTTCCTGAGTGCGGCCCTTTGTTTTTTAGCAGAGGGTAGGGCACTTTGTCTTCGAGTGACGCAGGAGGCGATTGTGTCATTGGGCTGCTCGTATTGAACTCATGCGAATCGTGCAAATTAATTTGCGCCAGCTTAACACTCGCCATAATCACTGGGTACACTCGATTATTAATTTAATGGGACGTTTCTTTGTGGGAAAAGTGCGCGGTCGATGTATGGGCGCAGCCAATAATCGAGGCTGTGAAATCTCCCGCCGCCCAACGCTATCAACGCCAGCAGCATGATTAAATACGTTGTGGCAAACTCGATACCGTTATTGAGGACTACAAATTTGCCACTGGCGGTGAGCCAATCGTAATTGCCGTGCGTCTGTAAAATATCGCGCGCACGTTCCAACTTTTCCGCTGCGGCCAATACTTGTGCATTGGCAAACGGGGCCTGCGCATCGGCAATGGCTTGCCAACCGTTATCCCAGTGCACGCAGACAATGGCAATTAGCATAGTGATAATTAACGGGATGCTGATCAAACGGGTGAATAATCCCAAGGTCAGTAGTAATGCGCCGAGCAATTCGGTAGCAGTGGCCAGAAATGCCATTAACCAGGGGAAGGGTAGGCCTAGTCCCCAGTCGGAATTGCCGAACCAATCGACAGTGTTGTCAAAGGTAGTTAATTTGCTCATGCCCGCCATCCAAAAAATCGGGGCGAGATACAGGCGCAATGCGAGGCTGGCGATACCGGAGCTGCTATTGATTAAAAAATTATGCAGTTGGTGAAGGGGCAGGTTGTTGACCATACAAGGCATCCATAAGTTTTGTACACTTATAGATGCCCGGCAAATCGATTTGTTACACATGACCGCAATTTTAACAATGCAACCTACTGTGCTTTTTTCAAATCTTCGGCCTCTTTTTTGAGTGCTTCATCTAATTCGAGCTGTTCCTGATCTATATCCGGCACAACAGGTAAGGATTGCTGAAGATTTTCGGTAGCCTGGGTTTTGGCTTTTTGGGCAGCGTCTTCCACTGTGTCATCAATTTTTTTATCGATGTTATCCGTTACCGCTTCAACCGGGTTTTCGACTATTTTTTGAATATCTTGCAGCGCTTTTTGTTTTTCCTCTATGGCTTTTTTGGCGGCTTGCGCTTTCGCATAAGCAGTTTGCAGTTCCTTTGGGAGCACTGGAGTAATGGCTTGTTTTGCGCCCTCGATTTGTTCGGAAATAATTTCCGGTGTGCCATCTTTAATCAGCATCACTGCCATTTGATTGGTGTCGGCATTCCACACCATGGCTGCCTTATCGGTTATTTCCTGTACCTGGGGCGGTGCATAGCGCGAGGCAACATAGAAGAGCGCCCCTTCTTGCTGGATCGCTTGGGCAGTGCGCAGGAGTTTCATCGTAGGCTCATATTTATCGCCCAGAAGTGCAGTCATGCGGTCTTTAACCATCGGGGTTTCAAACAGGTTAACTTCATTGGGGTCGAATCCCACCAATGGCTTAAGAAATGACCACATTAATTTGCTCTGCAGTTGGTTGCCGATCAACAGTGATGAAACGCAGGCAGAGAGAAAAATACAAATAAACGCAATTGAGGCAAGCTTGGAAATTCTCATAAACAATCCGATAACCATGGGGACAAGTGTGGCAGGTGCGCAGTTTACGCAATGGGCTTCGTTGAGTACACAAATCGCAAATCATTGCGCACGGTAATTTTTGCGCCATCTTACCCGTGCACGCGAAAAATAGCGCCATTCTTCTGGAGGCTCAATCATTAATATGATTGAATGGCGGGCTTGTAGGGGACGAGAGTCTTCGATCCTGGCCGGTGACGGAGAAATCAATCCGCTTAGCTCCTGTAAATCCCAGGTTCCGTAAGTAATCTACAAAATACAAAAGTGTGAACTCGTTTAATCACAAGGAAAGCGTTTTGAAAATTTTAGTGGCAATCAAACGCGTGGTGGACCCTGTTGTCCGCGTACGTCCCCTGGTCGATGGCAATGGTATGGATATCGCCAAGGCCAGAACGGTGACCAACCCTTTTTGCGAAATAGCAGTTGAAGAAGCCGTGCGCCTGAAAGAGCAGGGCGTAGCTACCGAGGTTGTGGTAGTGAGCATAGGCCCGCCGTCTGTTCAGGAACAATTGCGCAACGCGCTTGCCCTGGGTGCGGATCGCGCACTCCATATCCAAACTGATTCCAGCCTTGAACCTCTTTCTATTGCCAAGGTGCTGCGTGTAATAGTGTCGCAGGAATTGCCGCAACTGATCCTGTTGGGCAAACAATCCATTGACGGTGATCATAATCAAACCGGGCAGATGCTGGCGGCGCTTTGTGGTTATCCCCAGGGCACCTTTGCTTCCCACATTGATTATAAAAAGGATGAAGTGTGGGTTACCCGCGAGCTGGATTCCGGGTTGGAAACCCTTGCACTGGCACTTCCCGCCGTCATCACTACCGATTTACGCCTTAACCAGCCGCGCTTCCCCACCATGCCGAACATCATGAAGGCACGCCAAAAACCGCTCGAGATAATCGCATTGGAAACTATCAGTATGGATGTGCAACCGCGCCTGCAAACGCTTGCGGTAGAGGCACCCAAACTGCGCCAGCAAGGCGTGAAAGTAGTGGATGTTGCCGAGCTGGTGGATAAATTACGGCAGGAGGCCAAAGTCCTGTGACTTTATTGAACAATTCAACTGCACTGGTAGTGATCGAACAGGATGCGACCGGCTTTAGCCCGATCAACCTCAAAGTGATGGGGGCAATTGAATGCTTGCGCAAGTTTACGCGGTTGACGGTCGATCTGTTGGTCGTCGGTAAGGACTGTACTGCGGTTGCAGAAACCGCCGCGCGCATCCCTGGCATCCGTCAGGTGCTGGTTGCGGACGGAAGCGGAGGTGAGCACCAATTATCGGAAGCGCTTTCTCCCTGGCTGGCAGACCTGGCCTTTGCTTATGACTATTTGGTGATGGGCTCAACCACCTTCGGTAAAAACCTGCTGCCCCGGGTGGCGGCTTTGATGGACATCCAGCCGGTTACCGATGTGGTCGCGATTGAATCAACTAATACCTTTCAACGGCCTATCTATGCCGGCAATGCGTTGATGCGTGTGATGACCGACCAGGCAACCACACTACTGAGCATCCGCGCGAGCGTGTTTACTGCAGTGAGGTTTGGGGAGCTTGTCGCACCGGTAATTGCTATAGCTCCGCCGCCAGCGCAGGTATTGAGCCGCTTGCTTAGCCAACAACAGGTGCAGGTGTATACAGAGCGGCCTGAATTGACTGCTGCACGGGTTGTGGTATCGGGCGGCCGCGGGTTGCAAAGTGGTGACAATTTCCAATTGCTGTATCAACTGGCCGATAAACTTGAAGCTGCCGTCGGTGCATCGCGCGCGGCGGTTGATGCCGGCTTCGCCGCTAACGATATACAAGTGGGCCAGACTGGCAAGGTGGTAGCACCTGAACTGTACATCGCAGTAGGTTTGTCCGGGGCGATACAACACATCGCGGGGATGCGCGATTCAAAAGTGGTCGTGGCGATTAATAAGGATCCGGATGCCCCTATCTTCCAGGTGGCAGATTATGGATTGGTTGCTGATTTATTTACCGCTATACCCGAACTGATCGAGCTGTTGTAAACGTTCGGTAACAAATATCGATGCCTGTAAAAACCGCTGTCAAAGCGGTTTTTTGCATTTTAAACAACCAGTTTGACACAATCGAATGAACTGCCAGTTCGGTTTTCAGCGCAAATTTCGTTACAATGCCGCCTTGTTCATCTATACCTATTTTTATTGGACCTAATTAACAATGACACTCGAACAATTTGAAACCTGGGCTATGTACATATGTGGCGGCGGGTTGATTATCTTTATGTTTTTTATCGTATGGGATCTCGCCAAAAAATCAAAAGCCGGCAAGTTTGGCACCTTCATCCTGTTTGGGGTGCTCGGTTTCGCAATAATGGTCTTTGTGATTAAAGAAGTTTTTGTCCACATTTTTGGCTAGTACTTTTTCCTGCAATTTTATTGGACCTATTATGTTTCATTTTTTTATTCCCGCGACCAAGGTTCAAAAAGATCGCGCCATTATGCGTGAAACCGATGCGCGGGTTGCCAAGTATAGCCGGCGCGGTTTGATCCTCAATTTCATTGTTTTTGTACTTTGCCTCGCGTTTGGTGACTTCCAGGATAAAGAACATAATCTGGCGATAATATTGGTAACCGGTTTGCTGCTGGTAACTCTGGTGCGCAGTTATTATCTGTTTCGCTTTGATAGCCTTTATGCCCGCGCACCCGCGCGCTGGCGCAACCAATACTTTTTTGCTTCCTGTCTGGGGGCAGCCTGGTGGAGCGTCATTTTGGTGACCCTGACCTGGGTGCAAGGCATGCGCGACGAAACCCTGGTGATGTGGCTTTACTCGGTGGTGTTTTATTCCAGCGTCTCCAATGTGTTCGCCCCTTACCGACATTTCCTGAGCTTATATTTGGCGATCGGCCAGATTCCCGCAGCGATCACGGCAGTTTTGTTGGGCACCCCCGATGGGGTTTTATACGGCTGCATCATGGTGGTGTTTTATCTGATGCTCAGTCACCAGGGCAAGGTGACTTCATTGGCTTATTGGGAGCGATTGGAAGCGCATTATTCATTGCGTGAACGAGCCCAGGGGCTGGAAAACGAAAAACGTTCATCGCAAGCACAAATTGAATTAAAAAATGAATTTCTGGTAAATCTCGGACAGGAAATCCGCTCATCAATTAGTGATGTGATGAGCACCTTGTCATTGATTGATGACAGCCAGTTATCCGAGCATCACCGTGAATTGCTGACGACGGCCAATAAGGCCACCGGCAGGCAAATCGATTTGGTAAATAATGTGGTCGATTTCTCCAAGATCACCACCAAAACTCTCGTGCTTGATGAAGTTGAATTTGATTTGCGCCGGGTGCTGGAAAAATTTGTCCAGGATTTTACGCTTGATGCGCATCAGCAGGGCGTTGAGTTGTATTACAACTTTGACCCCAACATGCCGCTGCGGGTTAAGGGGGATATGGCGCGGTTGAATCAGATCCTCGCAACCCTGCTTAACCAGGCGCTTAAAGCCAGCCGCATTGAACATGTTTATATCGAGGCGCGTTTTCATCAGGAGCAGGATGACTTTGGTGAATTGCAGGTCATTATCAGTGACAGCGAAAAAAATGTCGCCGGTGAAAATGATCCAGAGGCACGCGAGAGCTCCCAGACCGGTATTGGCCTGTCTATTTGTAAAGGTCTGGCAGCTTGCATGGGCGGCAGCATCCATTTGCGTGAAAATAAAAATCGTGGCAATCGCATATTTATCAACGTTAGTTTGCAAGTTGTCGCGCACGAAGAGCGCCGCTTTGGCTCCGAACAGAAATTACGTGGCAAACGCGCGCTGTTGGTAGATCTACCTGATAGCAATGCGAACGCACTGGCGGATGAAATTAATGCCTGGGGTATGAGCACCGTAATCGCGTCGGGAGCCGAACAGACCATTGCGAAATTGCGTGAACAGGCTGCCAATGCTACACCGTTTGATTTGGTACTGATTTTTACCAAGCTCAACAATATGAATGGTTTGGCGCTGTCGCGCGAAATTGCTGCGCATCCGGAAATTGCCGATGTAGCACAAATTATTGCGATGAGTATTTTGCAGAGCGATAGTGCGGAAATGAAATTGCATTTGCGCAGCCATCCGCAAATTTGTGTGATTGAAAAACCCATTATGCGTAAGCGATTGCACGATATGGCGGTGCAGAAAATTTTAAACCTCAATGTTGATGACGAACGTAGGGCTGCAGAAAAGGAATCGCTGGGGGCGATGGTCATGCCAAGAGTGTTATTGGTGGAAGATCATCGCGTCGATCAAATGGTTATCAGCGCCATGCTCAAAAAATTGGGTTGCTATGTGAAAATCGCACAGAACGGCCTGGAATCGGTTGAAATTATCGGAAAAGAACGGTTTGATCTGGTGTTGATGGATTACGACATGAAAGAGCAGGACAGCATAGTGGCGGCGCAGAAAATTCGCGACCATGAACGTGCAAGTAACAGCCTGCATCATTTACCGATAGTCGCGGTAACGGCACAGTCGGAGTCTGACCAGGATCTTTATCTCTCGGCGGGAATGGATGATCACATTAACAAACCGATTCGTTACGATGATCTGGAAAGCCGTTTACAACGCTGGTTGGCAAATTCCCATGGCTAACTGTAGCAGTTCTATAGTTTTAAAAGGTTTGATCAGTTATAGCCACTACTAAAATTACTTAAAAAAATATGTCTAAAAAAGGTTCGGTAATGAGCATATTCTCTCAGCACATGATTATCAGGGTACGCGGGCTCCTGGCGGTGTTTATATTTTCCGTACTTGCCAGTTGCGGGCAGGGCTCATCAGGCGGTGCCGCAAGCTCCGCAGCAAGCTCTATTGAAACGAACCCGGCACACACTGGCCCGGCACAAACTATTGCTGGCGCAAGGATACTGGTGTTCACCAAAACGGCTGGTTGGCGCCATGATTCAATTCCTGCCGGAGTTGCTGCCTTGGAAAAACTGGCAGGCGAACACCAGTTCACTGTTATTGCCACTGAAGATGCAGCGCTATTTACTGACGCCGACCTGAGTCAGTTCAACGCGATTGTTTTTTTAAACACCACGCTCAACATCCTTGATGAACATCAGGAGTTAGCAATGGAACGCTATATACAAGCGGGCGGTGGTTTTGTGGGGATCCATGCGGCGGCTGACACCGAATGGGAGGGCGATTGGTTCTGGTACCGCAATTTGGTAGGCGCAGTATTTAAGAACCATCCGAATGAACCAAGCAATGTGCAGCAAGCATCAGTTAATATTGTCGATAAAAAACATGCCTCTACTGAAACATTACCCGAGGTA